>CANJQU010000008.1 GCA_947476485.1 Chitinophagaceae bacterium | reverse complement strand
TCCAATCGGGTATTAAATCCAGAATTTGGCGCAGTAACGGTTTGTTATTATTTTTACTACGTTTGAATAGCCCCATATTTTTGTGTTTTGGTCGTTCTTAACCAAAGGTATGGCCGCTATTCAGGCAAAAAAGTTTCGGATAGTTGTGAGAAGGCCTGGAAAACCACCTCGAGGTAGATGCCGGCATTTATGACAAGTATGATGAAGGCAGCAAAATACCATTGAAACAGACCATACTCACGAAATATATTTTCATGGAAAATAACCATGTACTTGTAAAGCTTTTCTCTTCGGGAACCGGAATGCACCAATGTAATGGTTTTCATGGATAATTTTCTACTCTACTTTCCTGCAAGAAGTCCGAAGACAGACTGGCAAAATTGTTGAGAAATAAATGCCATTAAATATTAGATACAATTTAGCCGTTCCTTTGCAGTATGCTACAGCCCATTTCCATATTCTGGTTTCGACGTGATCTGCGGCTTGAGGATAATGCTGGCTTGTATCATGCTTTGCGTGGTGGTGATCCGGTGCTGCCTGTCTTCATCTTTGATACCGATATACTTGATGGGCTGGAAGAGAAACGCGACAGTCGGGTGCACTTTATTCATAATGCGCTGGCGGCCATGCAGGCCAAACTGGAGGGGATGGGCAGTACGCTCCATGTGTTGCTGGGCAAGCCGCTGGACTGTTTCAGACAACTGACTGCTGAATACCAGGTGACCGCAGTATATACCAACCACGACTACGAACCGTATGCACTGAGACGCGACCGGGATGTGCGGGGGCTCCTGGAAAGTAAAAGCATCCAACTGCATACTTACAAAGACCAGGTGATCTTTGAGAAGGATGAGGTGGTGAAGGATAATAAGGAACCGTACACTGTTTTCACGCCGTATAGCCGGAAGTGGAAGGAGAAGCTTAGTGCGTTTTATCTGAAGCCTTATCCTACCGGTGAGTACTTTAATAATTTCTATAAGCAGCCGCCAAAGAGACTCTTCTCGCTGGAAGATATAGGGTTTAAAAATGCGCCACCGGGAGCATTGCCGGCATTGCTGGATGAAGAGATAGCGCGACATTATGATACTACCCGCGACTTCCCGGCAATGGCCGGGACCACGAGGCTGGGGGTGCATCTGCGGTTTGGGACGGTGAGCGTACGAAAACTTGCAGCACAGGCACAGCAGCTGAACGATACCTTGCTGAATGAGCTGATATGGCGGGAGTTTTACATGATGATATTGTGGCATTTTCCGCATGTGGTGAACGGTAGTTTTAAGAAGGAGTATGACCATATAAAGTGGCGAAATAATGAGCAGGAATTTGCGCTGTGGTGTACGGGGCAAACGGGCTACCCGATAGTAGATGCCGGTATGCGGGAGCTGAATGAAACGGGCTTTATGCATAACCGTGTGCGGATGATCGTGGCGAGTTTCCTGACCAAGCACCTGCTGATAGACTGGCGATGGGGCGAAGCCTACTTTGCTGAAAAACTACTGGACTACGATCTCGCAGCTAACAACGGCAACTGGCAGTGGGCGGCCGGCTGCGGCTGCGATGCTGCTCCGTACTTCCGCATTTTTAATCCTTATCTGCAGACGCAAAAGTTTGACCCTGAGCTGAAATATATAAGACAATGGGTGCCGGAGTATGAACAGCTTACTTATGCGCGGCCGATAGTGGACCATGCGGTGGCGAGGGAGCGGTGCTTGCGGGTTTATAAGGCTGGGCTCGGGAGGTCGTAGTTTTCACCGCGAAGGCGCTGAGGCGCAAAGTTGCTCACTTTTTGTGCAGGATTTTTTGTTTTCCACATTTTGAGGACTACTTAGTTACTAATCAATGAATTGTGCGAAAGATATCCACAAGCGCGTAGCGCGTTTACTTGCGTAAATGCTCAAAAGTTGCTCAGTTGTTACTCACTTTCGCGAGGTGGGCAACCGCAAGGAATTGCCCCTACATTTGCTCCGTGCGGATGGGTCCGCCCACACATCGATTGTTGTTAATAAAAACAACGATGCACATGACTGAATCATGCGCACCGTTCCAACTAACAAAAATTCACAGTGATCAATGATATACCACCTGCATGCCGAGGCGGATGGCTATGTCGCGCTCGAGCTGGGCGCCGCGGCTGTCCTGCCAGTCGGGGAGGAGGTGTACTTCGTCGCACTCGAGCATATGTTTTATGTCGTTGCGAACAGCATCGTCCCAGCTTTTGGTATCGTCGGTAACAGCTTCGGGTTTTACCACATGGTAGCCCATGCCGGAGAGTTGCCTGGCCATAGTATTGAATTTGTCTTTTACTGCTCCCTTCGGAAGCCCAGTTATTTTACCGGCTATATATGCTGTTCTGTTCATACAATCAGTTTTTTTATGGCGTTAAAACATCCCCTTATTGTGTTTTCCAGAAAAACCGTGCCAGCCCTGTTTCGCGCTGTGCAGTGGGAGCGAACATTGCGAGCCAACCACCCCAGACCAGCGCGGGCGCTGGTCATCCCCTCCTAAAAACAGGAGGGGAGGTGTTGCGTGCCCACATTTTGTAATTTTGAAAGAGCCTTAGCACAGCAAATTGTTCATTCGCAATGCGAGTGTAGTTTTCTTTCATTTCTCAAATGAAAAAGGAAAGGAGGGTTTTGAGGATCTTTGGCTTTGGTGGCGCGGGACGGCGTTTCTGCTCGTCGGTTTTCATGTTGGCCATAAAAGTGATCAGCATCTCGTGCTTTTGTTGTCTTCTCGTTTTCATAAAACCTCCTTTTCTATTTGTGTATGAAATGTTTTTGAAGTTAAGGACGTTACTACAGGGTGTTGCGCGGAGACGCAATGCTTTGCGTCTCTACTTGTACATCTGATAATAACTACAGCCTGTTTCATTTTAAGCGGCTTTTCTTGATTCGATATAGAATAATTCGTCCTGCACAACCTGCACTCCAATCTGTATCAACAAAGGTGCCACAGTTTCCTTGTGACGGTCTGCCAGCAGCATATCCTTTGCCGGTTCTTCTGTAATGCGCACATAATCAGGCAGTTGCTGCTTTAATGCTTTGAGCACCGCCTTCCAGTCGCTGCCTTTAGCGGTCTTCAAGCGGGGTGTTCCCAGCCTGAAGCCTGCTATGCCGTGCATGGTACCAATGCTCCTGCGTTTATCGAAAAGCGTTTCCTTGTTGTCGAGGCAGTAGGATTGTGCGATTTCGAACGCAGTTGTTTTGGTTTGCGCGAGGATCATGAGCTCATCATTGTATTTTTCCAGCAGTTCGTTCACTTCCTGTTCTATGTTTTTGTTTATTTCTGTTTCGCGATCTTCGGCGGCGGCATAGCGTGCTATGGCCTCCTCAAATCGTGCGGATGTGATGCCTGTTTTTATTCTTCTTGCATTGCGTGTTATCATGGTTCTGTTTCTTTAATCCGCCTGCATAAATTATACACCTTCAATAGCTTAGTGATAAGGTAACTGCTTTGTTAATTTCTATTGCTAGCTTTTATATAATTTCATGCCATTGGCGTTTTTGATGAAAAAATGTTGTTCGTTGTTTCTCGAGTATCCGTGGACCTTGGTATTTCGCCCTTTCAGGGCTACATGTTACGAACTCGCATTTTGTAGCCCGGGGCTATCACCCCGGGCTAATATATTTCGCCCTTTCAGGGCTGGTGTTACTCCCTTCGCATCTCCTATCCCGGGGCTATCACCCGGGGCTGGGAGATTTCGCCCTTTCAGGGCTGGTGTTACTCCCTTCGCATCTCCTATCCCAGGGCTATCACCCGGGGCTGGGAGATTTCGCTCCTTCAGGGCTGGTGTTGCCGCCCTCAAGCTCATTGCCCGGGGAGGGTCGTATTCCCATCGTTGAAGCAAATGTTTAAGTCATGGTCTATCATCCAACTGTTGAACATTCGATGCCTTCAGCATCGTGATTCATTTTATTTTCTGTTGCTATAGATTTGATCCCGTTGGGATCACTAAGTGTAACCAAACAAATTTGCCTTTCAGATCTAAAGCATTATGCTGCGAGGCTACTCATTTTGTCGAGGAGGTTGTCAACGATCAGCAGCGCGTATTTGTCTCGGCTGATGTCCAGCATTTTCCACAACTGGTAAAAGGCAGTTGCCTCGGGTCCGACAAGAGTGAGGGTATACATTTCCTGGCTGCGCTTCAGCATCTCTTTCAGCTTCACGTGCAGCTCGTGCATGTATTCCTTCAGCAGTTGCTGGTGCTCATTGCCGGGGTTGAAATCCTCGAGCATTTCTTCGCAGATCTCCTGCAGAGCAGCCACGCGCTGGTGGCTGATACGAATTCTTATGCCGCGTTTTTTAGCCATAGGTTCACAGATTGAAGGGCGGTATTGTATTTCTTTACGAAACGCGGGTCGCCAATGTAAATAAGATCATGTGCTCTTGCCACCGCACTGATTATTGAAGTATGATCCTGCCCACCAAATAGGGTGCCGATCTGGTGCAGGGTCATTTTGGGGAAGTTGCGGCGCAGCAGGACCGCAGCAATAAACCGCAATTCAACAATGTGCCTCTCCTTTGATTTGTTGGTGTATGAATCAGTGGTCATTCCAAGGGCTACTGCGATGACGCGAAGCATCTCTTCGGGTGTCTGACCATCGGCCTCGGGCGAGTAAAGCACCATGTTTACCCGCATTCCGGTCTTCATTTTTATTTGTTGCTGCGCAGACCTTGCAATGTGGCGCGCTGTGCTGATCTGTTGTGTTGCTGCGTAATACATATCGTTATTGTTTAACCCGCCGCCCCCCTGAAGGGGAGATAATTACCGGGGGCGTTGTTAATAATCCGCTTTCTAAATTCTGTTCAACTAAGTGCTTTTCTCAGCACGACATCCTTCGGCGGGGCTCAGGATGACAATCATTGCTATGCTGCCATTTTCACTTGTGACTGGTGTATGAGCTGCACGGCTGTGTGCAGATTATTGTCGCAGGCATCGGTGATATGGCTGATGAGGTCGTCGTCGTAAACTCCGTTTGCGCGGCAAACCAGTTCCACATCTTTAGGGCCAAGGCTGCCCAGGGTGATGAAGCGGCGGCCGATGCTCTTGTATATTTCATCATAGCCTACTTTCTTCAGCCGTACACCTTCTACTATGCGCATGCGCAGCTCGTTGCCGCCCATTACTATAATACCTACTTTACCCGCCATGGCATTAGCGAGCAGCACCACGAGATGCAGCACACGATCTTTTAGTTTGTGTGCATCATCGAGTATGAGCAGCGGCTCCTCCAGCGAAGTAATGTGGGCTGAGAATTGCTCCATGAGCTGCGGTACAGTACCGTTTGCGTCAATTCCTGCACCTTTCATGAGGGTTTGCATAAATGCTTTGCGGTTATATTGTTCGTTGCAGGAGATATAAAAAGTGTTGTCGTTCTCGCGGGTATAGTGTGTTGCGGTGAATGTTTTGCCAAGGCCTTTGTTTATGGCTATACCATAGGCCATGGCGTAATGCTGGGCATCGCTGAATAGTATCCGGAGCAACAAGTATGCACCGGTATCGGCTGGTGACCACTCACCACAGTAAAAACCAACCTGGCGGGCAATGGTGTGCCATAGGCGGTCGCTGAGCAGCTCCCAGTTATTGTTTTTTACTTGTGAAATAGCAGATGCGCTAATGCCCTGCAGACTTTCTGCGGCGATGGTCTGGCTGCTGAAGTTGCCCACATAGCGCAGCAGGGCGTCTCTTACTTGTGCTTTCTGTTCGTTTGTCATAGACTCTGTTTTTAAAAGATTAAGTGATAGTTGCTTGGTCAAGAGGTTAATTAGTTATAGGGGTCAATTGGTTATAGAGTTAATAAGGTGATCGTGTAATAGGGTTGTGGGGTTAAAGCGTTAATAGTTCCGAAGTAAAATGTGCACTATGTTACCTCTTTGACTTTTTAACCCTTTAACTCCACCGGGGCTGTTTTACAATTTATTTGGCATAGATGGTGATTGTTTGTATTTTTAGAGTACTAAAGCATTAATTCCGACACAAAGATATTCCAAATTATTTGACAAATCCAAATTTTGTGGAAAAATAATCTTACCTTTGCGTTATGTACTTAGCAGCCAATCTTAAATTTCTACGGAAAAAATCGGGCAAAACGCAGGATGCGCTTAGCTCCGACGTGAATATAGGCCGGACCACCATTGCAAATTATGAAGCCGGAATTAGTGAGCCAAATGTGGATACGCTACTCACATTTTCCAAGTATTTTGGAATACCACTTGACGACCTGCTGTCAAAAAACATGGAGGACATAATTAAGTCGGGCGAAAAGGATATAATGCTAAAGGGTGCGTTTGAACAAAAGCCGCTATTGGGGTATAATAGTATTCCTAAGATCATCACCGTAGACAATAGCGGGAACGACAACATAGTTTATGTGCCGGTGAAGGCGCGGGCTGGTTACCTATCGGGCTATGGCGATGTGGAGTTTATGGAGTCGCTGCCCACCTTCCGGCTGCCGGGACTGAATAATGCAACCTACAGGATGTTTGAAGTAGACGGCCCATCTATGGCGCCGAATGTGCTGCATGGCGACCGCATAATAGGGGAATGGATAGATGAACTGGATAAGATACGCGATAACAGGGTGTATGTGGTGGTGCACACAGGCGGCGTGGCCGTGAAGCGCGTGGTGAACAGGCTGAAGGAGCGTGGTAAACTCTATCTGAAATCTGATACGATAGCCCACAGGCATGAATTCCCGACGCTGGAGATAGATCCTGAAGACATAAAAGAGGTGTGGTATGGCCGCATGAAAATAAGCAGCGACTTCAGCGAGCCCGCAGAAGTGTATCACCGCCTGGCCGACCTGGAAATGGATGTGCTGGAGATGAAGCGGATGATGGGGAGTAAGGGATAAGTTGATAGGTTGATAAGGCGTGTCTTTGTTATCAAGTCTTTTAATAAGTATTTTTACTTTCGTTAGTACAACCACGTTACCATGTCACACCTCAAAGAACTTTTTAACGGGCGGATACTTATTAACTGCATCATTTTTGCATTGGTGATAGGCGCGGTGATATTGTGGCGAGTGACTTATGTGCAGCATACGGATCTTATCAGCGAAGATTCGATGGAGATGTACCTGACGATCGTGGTCATTCTGTTTGTTGTGCTGCGCATTGTTATGTTCCTGCTGTACCTGCTGGCCAAGCGGGAGGAAAAAAGGAAGCCGTGGGAATGATGCACTAAGTTAAAAGTGAGAAGTCAAAACCTAAAAGTTTCCCCATAGAAAACTAACGCCTTCCTATTTTTTCATTGTTACTGATGTGTCGATAAGGTCTTTGTACTCCGGGTTTTTCTCCAGGTATTTTGTAACGAAAGGGCAGTAAATAATCATCTTAAGGCCATGCTGCCTGATATGGTCCAGCACATATTTTACGAGCACAGCACCAACTCCCTTGCCCCGCGCAGATATTGGGACCAGCGTATGCATGAGCACCATGCTGCCGCGCAGCCAGCGGTATTCGAGTGTGGCGACTTCACCATCGGGCAGTTTAGCTTCGAAGTGAAAGTTCCTCTTGTTGTTGATAATTTCCATGATCTGCAAAGGTAGTTTAGTGAAGGATAGGTATCACGCAGATGAAATGCGGTATCTGGTAAAAAAAAAGAGGGTGCCATAAGCGACCCTCGTAGTTTCCATTCTATTAGCCCTCTTCCATTCTATTACTTTTGTTTTGAGAATTCCAGGTTCAGCAATATGGTAACTTTATCACCTACTACTACTCCGCCTGCTTCTGTGAGTGTATTCCATTTCAGGTTGTATGCTTTGCGGCTTATGTTACCGATCGCTTTAAAACCTGCTTTTGTATTGCCATACGGATCCAATATGATGCCGCCATAAGTAACTGCGAACTTCATTCTCTTCGTCACATCGCGGATGGTAAGGTCTCCTTCGAGGACATAGTTGCCTGTGGTCGTCTTTTTGAACGATACGCTGGTAAAGTTCATCTTCGGATATTTTTCTGCATTGAAGAAGTCGTCACTTTTCAGGTGCTTGTCGCGCATATCGTTATCTGTGCTGATACTGGTTACATCTACTGTGAAATTCACCTTTGCGTCAACGAAATCTGCTCCAACTGTTTCGACTGTACCATCAAAGGTTTTGAACCTGCCCTCTACCTCTGATACCGAAAGGTGCTTTACAGTAAACTTTATAGAGGTATGTGCTGCATCTACACTCCACTTTGCCGGTGCAGTTGTTTCAGCCTTCATGCTTTTTACTGGTGGTGTCTTCTTCTGTGCGCTTGCAGCGGTTACTAACAACATACAGGCGATAAATATCATTCTTGTGTTTTTCATCTTTTTTGGTCTTTTGTTTATTACGGTACAAATGTATGTACATACATGCATTTATCAAAATTACTTTTCCTTATACCTGAATAGTTAACCTCTTCGGGGTTGTTTTACGCCGTACTTATAATTAGTAGTATAACCGTGCCGTGCGCCGGAACAGATCAAAATAAAAAACTCCGGCATAACCGGAGTCTGAAAATAAAGCACCAACATTACACACTCAATGCTTGCCGGCGCAATAAACTTCTGGTATTAACTGGCTTCATCGTTGTGCTTGAGCACCTTGGCCTCCACGTAGAAAATTATCTCTTCGGCGATGTTCTTTGACTGGTCTCCAACACGTTCCAGCTTGCGGATAATAGAAAGGACGTAGAGCGCATCGTTCACCAGGTTTATATCGGACTTTATGCAATTTGCGGTTTTTTGCATCGCACCGAGATTTATCCTGTCCAGCACTTCGTCTTTTTTGAAGATGCTGCGGGCAAGGATGGTATCTTCCTTTTCAAAAGCTATGCGCGTATCAGCGAGGATGCTTATAGCATCGTCGAACATTGTTACCAGTTCTATTTCTTCGAACAGCGTATGGTTGAAATCGCCATGCGACTCAATAATATACTTTGCAATTCCTTCGGCAATATCACCGATGCGCTCAAGGTTGTTATTTATCTTAAGTACAGCAAGCAAAAACCGGAGGTCTACAGCAACCGGGCAATAAAGTGCAAAGATATTTTCGCAATCGCGGTCCAGTTTCAACTCAAAGGCATTCACGCGCTTTTCCTTCACCACGATCTCGCGGGCAAGGTCCCGGTCGAAATGGAACATAGCGGTCCTTGCTTTCTTCACCTGGGACTCTACGAGGTTCCACATGCTCAGCACCTCGGCTTTAATATCATGTATCTCGTGTTCTAACTGTGTCATACTTTGATCAATTTGGATCAGCTAAATCTGCCGGTAATATAATTTTGTGTACGCGTATCCTTAGGGTTTGTGAACATCTGCTTGGTAACATCGTACTCTACCAACTCGCCCATATAGAAGAAAGCCGTTTTATCGCTAACGCGGGCAGCCTGCTGCATATTGTGTGTTACGATGATGAGCGTGTAATTTTTCTTCAGCTCGTGGAACAGCTCTTCGACCGTAGACGTAGATATAGGGTCGAGGGCAGAAGTAGGCTCATCGAACAAGAGGACCTCCGGCTCCATAGCTACTGCGCGTGCAATACAGAGGCGTTGCTGCTGGCCACCCGAGAGGAAAGAACCCTTCTTGGTCAGCGAGTCCTTTACTTCTTTCCACAAGGCTACGCGGGTTAGTGAATGCTCTACGATCCTATCCTTATCTGCCTTTGGCAGTTTGATACCGTTGAGCTTGTAACCTGCTATTACATTGTCATAAATGCTGAGGTTCGGGAATGGGTTTGGGCGCTGGAACACCATACCAATTTTGAGGCGCACGAAGATGGGGTGCATCTCCATTACATCCTCATTGTTGAGCATGATCTTACCCCTGGCTGTTGCGCCGGGTATAAGCTCATGCATGCGGTTGATGCCACGCAGGAAAGTAGTTTTTCCACAGCCGGAGGGCCCCATAACAGCAATGACATTATTGCGGGGTATCTCTATGTTCACATTTTTTACGACGTGATTTTCCCCGAAATAAGCATTGTAATCGACAGACTTTACAATTGTACTTTCCATTTTCTTGTCATCACTTTTGTAAAAATGTTCAATGCCAGCACCCAGATAAGCAATATGCAGGAGGCACCCCATGCAAGATCGTGCCAGTCATTATAAGGACTGGTAGCATAGTTAAATATAAGCAGCGGTAAACTCTGCATGGGTTTTAAAATATTGCAGGAGAGATAAGGATTGCCGAACGCTGTAAACAGAAGCGGCGCTGTTTCGCCGGCTATCCTTGCGACAGAAAGCATTACACCTGAAAGGATACCACTGACACCGCAAGGCAGTATTACCTTGAGCACCACCCTGTGAAACGGCAGACCAAGCGCAAATCCGGCTTCGCGCAGTGAGTCGGGGAGGAGTTTCAATGTCTCTTCGGTGGAACGGATGATGATGGGCAGCATCATAATAGCTAAGGCAATACTGCCGGAGAGTGCAGAGAAAGTGCCCAGTGGCTTCACGAGCCAGAAATAAGCCACAATGCCGATAACAATAGAGGGAACGCCCTGCAGAATGTCTACACAAAGCCGGCTCCAATAGGCGAGCCTGCTTTTGCGGTTCTCGCTAAGATATATGCCGCATAATATTCCAAAGGGGATCGCTATAACGGAGGCTACCAAAATGATGATCATACTGCCGACCAGCGCATTTGCGATGCCGCCACCGGTCTCGCCAACCGGTTTTGGAAGGTTTGTAAGAAAGTGCCAGTTGATCTTAGTGATGCCTGCCTGGATGATATAAATCAGGATAAAAATAAGCGGTACCACGCATGCGAATGCAAGAACGATTGTCAACCCTTTGAAAGCTGCGCTCTTACCTATCCGGTATTTTACGTGGTTGGTCATATTAGTCGTTTGTGAACCTGCTGATCATTTTTTTGCCGATCATATTAATGACTACGGTAACCAGGAATAATACAAGGCCCAGTTCTATAAGCGCCGAGAGATATACAGGATGATCGGCTTCGGTGAATTCATTGGCTATCACGCTGGCCATGGTATTGCCGGGTGAAAAGATGTTTTTGGGTATAAGGCTGGTGTTACCGATGACCATTGTCACAGCCATTGTTTCGCCAAGTGCGCGACCCAGTGACAAAAGTATACCTGCGAACAAACCGGACCTGGTGTAAGGAAAAATAACGAAGCGGATCACTTCCCAGCGTGTGGCGCCGAGTGAGTATGCGGCTTCTTTCAGGTTGGCCGGCACCATCTGTATCATAGACCGGCCCAGTGATGCAGCATATGGAATAACCATAACCGCAAGTATAAGCGAGGAGGAGAAGATGCCGAGACCAACTGGTTCCACACCGATCTTTGTTTCGAAATCCCGGACTATGGGTACCAGCACTGCCAGCGCCCAGAAACCGTAGATGACGGAAGGAACTGCTGCAATAAGCTCAACCGTATTTTTCAGAAGGTCTGACATCCAGCCTTTGGGGTAGTACTCGCCAAGGAAGACACCAACTGCAAATGAAAATGGTATGGATATGACAAGGGCGAGAAATGAAGTAAGCAGTGTGCCGAGAATATAGGGGTAGGCGCCATAAATATCGCGAACGGGATCCCAAACCTTTCCCCAAAGATAACCCACTCCCGAGGACCTGATAGATAAGGTAGACTGCCAGATAAGCGTGAGCATTATACCGAGCACCAATACAACCATAGACAATGCCACTATAACCAGGGTGCGCCTGAAAACATTTTCGGCGCGGATCTGGCGAAATGAACGATCTATCCGTTTCGTATTACTCACTGTACCCTGCTTTTTTATAGAAACTACCCGCCCGGATGTCTCTTCCGGACGGGTAGCTAAATTAGTATCTTTCTGCGCTTCCATTATTAAGCAATTGCTATCTTACTGCAATACCGGTTTGCCATCGAAGGTGATCGACTTCAACTGGGCATCAGCTATGCTAACTGCTTTTTCTGAAAGAGGAGCATAGTTGAGTGGTGCGCTGTATTGCTGGCCTTCATGCACCATCCACTGGAGCAGTTTCACCATTTTAGTAACCTTATCGGAATTGCGATCTCCATACTTCTGCTCTTTGTAGATAATAACCCATGACAGGCCGGAGATCGGATAACCGTCGGCGGCTTCGGTATTGGTAAGGGATACCTTTGCGTCAGCAGGTATTTCAATGTTTGCAGCAGCAGTAACGCTGGCGATGTTCGGCGTGATGAATTTGCCTGCCTTGTTCTGCATTTTAGCGAATGACATTGCATTCTGTATAGCGTAAGCCAATTCCACGTAACCAATGCCGCCTGGAGTTTGTTTAACGGAACCGGCAACACCTTCGTTACCCTTTCCACCCAGACCAACCGGCCAGTTAACAGAGGAACCTTTGCCCGGACCAGCTTCCCAATCCTTATTTACCTTAGTAAGGTAGGTGGTGAAGATGTTAGTGGTACCGCTACCATCTGAGCGATGAGATACAACAATACCAGTAGCCGGCAACTTCACGCCCTGGTTGATCGCCTGTATTGCAGGGTCGTTCCATTTGGTGATCTTGCCAAGGAAAATCTTTGCTAAAACGTCGGGTGTCATCAAAAGTGTGTCCTTTATGCCGGGTAAATTGTAGGTCACAACAACCGCGCCAGCGGTAACCGGGATATGTATAGCCGGGCCAGAAAGAGCTGAGTCCTGTTTGCCATTGAGCGGGGCATCAGATGCGCCGAAATCAACGGTCTTTGCAGTAAGCTGCTGGATGCCGCCGCCAGAACCGATGGACTGATAGTTTACCTTCAGGCCGTTGATCTTATTGTACTCAGAGAACATTTTCGAGAAGAGCGGGTTATCGAATGTGCTGCCTGCACCCAGGATGTTATTGTTATCGCCAGAAGCAGCGTTTGAAACGTTGTCGCCGTTTGACCCGTTACCTGAACCGCCGCAGCTTGCCATGAACATGCTTCCACTGATGGCAAGGGCCGAAAACGCTATACACTTTAAAATTTTCATTGACTTTTGTTTTTATATAGTTAAGCTATCTTTAGAAATAATAATCATTTGCCGTAACCGTAGCAGCATGTCAAGCGACTAACTGCATCTGTGCACCGGGTTTAAAATCTGCCACGGAAAAAATGGATCGAGCCGTGGCTAACCCAGCTAAAGAAAAGAGTAATGAGCAGTATATACCCACTTTAGTAAATGTTGCCAACGCGTGCGCCTAATTAGATGCAAAGAAACTACCATCGTGTTACGCCAATATTACCCCAGTATTAATTTAATGTTACCAAATGATATAGGTCATTGTTTTGCCTTTCTAATTTTTTGGTGAAAAGCGACTTAAATATATCATTAATAAATCTCCGTTAAAGGAGCGTTTACATCGATGACTTAGGATATGTAGCTGGAGTGCGGATGAAAAGAGTTCGTCAACTGAGACGGTTTATGCCCGGGATATATTAAAATAGGCTGCCCGAAACGGACAGCCTATGGCTTTGTTAGTAACGTTACTTCTTAATCGAAGGAATTAAAGTTCACTTTTCCGGTGGCTACATCGTAAACCGCAGGGGCTATTGCCACTTTCTTCTTGTCAATCAAATCCCGTATCATGTCGCTTCGGTTCAATATTTCTGACATAGCATGTTCGATATTGAACTTCGTAACAGCAGCTACAAAATCACTGTTTGCGCTTGTGGCTTTATCGGGGAAGAGGGCCGTTGCGCGCTCCAGTGCCGGATCAATGCGCTCAAGTAATGATGAGAGATGGCCGGCTTTCACGTGATCGCAAGCACCCTTTATAGCCCCGCAGTTGGTATGACCCATTACCAGTATTAGACTTGCGCCGGCAACGGCGGTGGCATACTCCAGGCTGCCGAGCACGCCATCTGTAATTACATTACCGGCAATACGTATGCTGAATATATCGCCAACGCCCTGATCGAAGACCAACTCTGCAGAGGTGCGGGAGTCCATACAACTGAATATAGCTGCATAGGGGGTTTGGCCGTCCTTTGTCTGGTCTACGCTGGTAAGCAGATCTTTGTGCTGCAGCATGTTATTAATGAATCGGAAATTGCCTTCTTTAAGCCTGAGCAGCGCGTCATCCGGCGTTACGGCTTTTGGTTTTACTGAATAGTCTATCATTATACTGATGATTTATTTTTATTACCTAGATGTTTTTTTAATTGGGCAAGGAGTTTTCTGTGGTCCCCCGAAGAACGGACAGGCACTTCATTTTTGTTGAGGAAACCGGATAATATGTCGCGCTCCGGTATGGTTGCCGGCAGTTTATACACATTTTTAAAGCCCACCAGCGATAAATCTATGTGTTTTTCTTTCGCTTGTGTGTGATAAAACTCCTTGATGATGTCAAGTATATCAAAGTCAATATACTGCGTTTGGCTGGCATCAATGATCACTTTGCTGTTTTGTGGCAGCTTCTCGAGTGTTTCCTTGATACTGGCTTTGTTCAGGAAAGAAACTTCCTGGGCCAATTTGAGCTTAATGAGGTCCCCTTCGCTGAAAGTGCTGCGCTGGTAGTAGTAAGGGATGCGGATGTTCTGTCGAAGGATGTAGAAAATACTCAGCAGCAGGCCAATTCCCACCCCTTTAAGCAGGTCGAGCGACACAACGCCTACGAGCGTGGCGACAAACGGGACAAATTGAGTCCAGCCACCCTTCCACATGTGCTTGAACACCGTTGGTTTGCAGAGTTTGTAGCCGGTAAATATAAGTATTGCAGCAAGCGCTGCCTTTGGTATCAGGTTGAGCAAAGCTGGTATTGACGCCGCACAGAGCAGCAGCAGCACACCATGAATAATAGCAGAGCGCTTTGTCTTAGCGCCAGCATTAACGTTGGCAGAAGAACGCACGATAACTGAGGTGATGGGCAAGCCGCCAAGAAAGCCGCTTATGATGTTGCCGATACCCTGTGCTTTCAGCTCACGGTCGGCAGGTGTGTACCTTTTCATCGGGTCCAGCTTATCGGTAGCCTCAATGCAGAGGAGGGTTTCTATAGAGGCAACGACAGCAATGACGATGCCTGTTTCCCAAACCTTCAGTGAAGCAAAGCCTTTGAAGTCAGGGAATGAAAACTGCCTGAAGAAATCGCCGAAAGATGCGGGAATAGGCAACATCACCAGGTGCGAACTGTCTAAGGCCATTTGAGGGGCAGATCCGGCGAAAATGGCATTGAGCAGGGTTCCGACCAGCACCACCACCAAACCAGCTGGTATAAGCTGTACTTTTTTAAAAGCCTTGGTCTGCCAAATGACGAGCAAAACGAGGCCAACAAGTGAAATAACCACTGCACCCGTCTGAATATTGTGTGTGGCAGTGGTAATAGTATTCATAAGAAAGCCATCATCAGCATCTACCATTACGGCAGCTTTGTTCTTAGCAAAGCCCACTGCATCCGGCAACTGCTTGATGATGATGGTAAGGCCAATACCCGCCAGCATGCCCTCAAGTACACTTGATGGTATATAATTGGCTATAGCGCCGGCCCTGAGGTAACCAATAATGACCTGGATGACCCCGGCAATAATAACTGCGCACAAAAACACTTCGAAAGCAGGCAGCTCTGTTACGGCCACCAACACTATGGCTGTAAGGCCGGCAGCCGGACCCGAAACGCTGAGATGGGATGCACTAAGCGCCCCTATAACAATGCCGCCAACAATACCCGCTACTACACCAGCAAAAAGCGGCACATGACAAGCCTGTGCTATACCCAGGCACAATGGCAGGGCAATAAGAAATACAATAAGACCTGCGAGGAAGTCCTTTTTTAAATTATTTTTTGAAAAAATACCAGATTCCATAAAATGTGTGATTTATAGCTGTACCATAAACATGGCAACAGCATGAAAATGAAATAGATGAGTCGGAAATATGCAAGCTTATAGCATGAGCATAGCACACAGAGAACCACCAGGTAATAGCGGGCGACGATTAAATGAAACGGAAACTATCGGGTGGGGGCGAGGGGATCTCGGCAATGTGAACGGAAGGTAACGAATCTGCCATGTGGATGAAGGCAGTGACCTTTACATCAAAATATTGCCTGCTGGCAAAAAGATCAGGAGTGTGGTGGTACAAGTTGATCAGATCATCGCCAAACTTAGCAAGCTTGGCACCCGGACCATCCTCGGGACCTCCATCGTTGTGCACCTCCTCGGTATTCTGGCCTGAACTCAATAGCTTACCTATCACCTGCAGCGGAAGAATCTGAAAGGAGAAAATGATAAGAAACAATATGGCCAGTAGTTTGCGCATTTACTTCGGCAAAGAAAGGTGAAAATACCATAGCTAAAAAAAACGGCAGGCTAAAGATATGTTAACAGTTGCACCTCTATATTATGCCGACCTGGAAGCAATAGCATGAAATGCCTTCTTATGCTGCCCCATAAATATGCGCGCATATATCCTGAGAATAGCCAGCTCCATAAATAAGAACCCTACGGAAACGAACACGATCAACATCACATCATGCTTATGTATATTGGTAAGCATAATATCGATACCTACAAAAGACGGCGTAAAAGGTATACCTATCATTCCCAGGCAGGATATGAGAAATACCAATCCCAGTTTTGGCTGCTCGTACACATATCCGTGATGCTTGCTGAGGCTTATATCAAGGTCTATAACCCGTACTTTATACAGACAGATGAATCCAACGACAGCCGAAACCAGGGAGCCGCTGAGTAAAAGCAGTATCTCTCCATGGCTGTAATCTTCATTATGCAGTGCAACCGCAAGGACGATAAACAACTGCCCGCCAGCTACTGAAAGCCAGGCATGCATTGCATCTCCCCTGTCAGAGAAAGACTTTAAGATGAGCATGAGCCCAATGAACGAAAAAACGAGGGGCAGAGTACTGAAAACGTCTACGGGAATCGTTGTCTCCATATAATAACAGTAGATGCCAGACGCGAACAACGCTATCAATGCTGCTGTTGCCACTTTGCCTGAAAGAAAGCCCACCTTTCTTCCAATCCACTTAAAAGGACTCCACAAAAACCGGTGTTGCATCGTATCAAGGTTCCATTCTTTGAGCGAAAGCAAATAGAATGAGTTTTTTAACTTAGCAAAGGCACGTCCATTGTTTACCTGCGGCTTAGGGGTGAAGTTGAAAAACATATCATGGATCAGGTAATGCTGTACAGACGGCGATACCAAAAGCTGGTAGGTGCGCAGGCAGGCATTGCCTGCGAAATGGAACAACGCCAGCGTATGAAAACCAAGCGCGATCTCTATGAACATAAGCCCGATCTGGGCGATGGAGGAATAAGCGATCTGCGGCTTCAATGAAGATTGCAGCTTGGCAATACTTATTGCAACAATACTTGTTGAGAGGCCGGTGAAAATGACCAGCGCCTTGAAAGCAGCAACGTGCTCCCAGTATCCGTAAGTGCGTAATAAAAGAAAAACACCTATGTGCACGGATAGCGAACCATAAAAGATAGCGCTTGACGTAGTAGGGCCTTCCATTGCTCTTGGCAGCCATGAAGAGAACGGCAGTTGAGCTGACTTCACTGCAGCCGCTACCAATATCATACATGAAATAAATAGGATCTCCCAAAAATGGGTCTGCGCCAGACCCCCAATCATTGCTCCATCGTTGAGCTGCTGAAAAGAGATGTTGCGATGCAGCAGGTGGTGGCTCATCCACATAGCCAGCATCAGGCAAATATCGCCCAGGCGATATACAGATATGACTTTCATGCTGTTCTTAACGGGCAGGTAGCGCTCACGATAAAACGATACCAACAGAAAGGTGCATACACCAAGTATTTCCCACCCTACGAACAATGTTTCAAAATTGCCGGAGAATATGAGTGTATTGTATGCGAAGAAGAAAAGAATGATGGTATTAAAGAACCGTTTGAACCCACCTTCCCTATGAATGAAATATTTGCTGTAAACGGCTACCAGGAAGGTTAGCAGGGAACCAATGCAAGCGAAAACGGCTGTGATCTTGTCAAAGTAAAATTCTATGGCTATGCGGTATTCATCGCCTTCATAGAGCAGTATATGGTCTATGTTTAACGATTTCCCACCGTCTATGGCCCAGAAAGCGGTAAAGATCGATAGACAAACCAGGTGAATACCAGTTGTGGCAATGGCAAGCCCCGATATTATTTTCTCTTTTGTACGCGGCACAAACAAGCTTATGAAATAAGCCAGCAAAGGGAACCATATATAGAGATAGAATACTTGATACATATTGTGTAGTTAGTTTAATACCTGAACAGGCAGGTTCTCCAGCGTTGCATCTACCGTCTGGTTTGTCTGCATGATCTTTGCAGACTCCACCAGCTCAACCATATTGTTTACTGTGCCCACTGCTTTTAATAACGGTTCATACTCTATGAAAACACCTTCTTTAAAATAATGGAACTTACGTGTCTGCGGATCAATGGCAAGGAGATGCACCCATTCATTTATGTACCATTCATACATTGCCGGTACGGCCTGTACGGTCTTTAAAACCACGTCAGGGAAATGTTCTACTATGAGCAGCAGACGCACCGGGTCATGCACTTCGATCATCTGCAGCGGCAGGCCGGGTAGCAGATCGCCGTCAGCGCCATTAGCCACACCAAGGAGCCCCATCAAATTATGCGGCAGCTTTGTTCCTGCTCCCAACTTATGATTGTCGACCCTTGAAAAGTAATATTCGAGATTGATGCCCCCGCATACTGGTCCCAATGGGGCCATGATCCTCGACAGAATGGTACCCTCCGGGTCTGTTTTATAATTGTAGGAGTTCATGAATGCCCGTCGGTCCAGGAAGATGTTCTTCGTCATCTGCCTGCCCCCTACTATACAGAGTGCATTTGTACCATGTCCTAATTCCGGGCGAGGTTCAAACAGGGAAACAGACCTGTCCTTGATCGCTTTGCGGACCTGCTTCAGGTTGCCTTTTGTATCGATCGATGCAAACCTGCGCGATCTTTCCTTTGCGTTCAGATCAAGGGCTTTTTCAAACACCACCAGGTGCAACTCATGGTCCCGGCGATTTTGCGCGTTCAGCACATGCTCATCGTAAAACTCTATCTCGTCACCAGCGGTGTCGTGGAGCGCACCTACAAACTGTGTATCTGCAGGAATATCTATTCCTTTTTCCTTTAAAAGTACCCTAACGCCGGAGTGATTGGCCATATGCGCAAACACACGGGCATTGACAGAGCCGGGACGACCGCTACATGCGCCACAGTCGTGCGCGCCATGATGGGGATTATTGGCACTGCTGGACCCGTGGGCTATTACATACACCACAGCCGCAAAGTCTTTTATGAGGCTTATGGATCTTAAAACACCTTCTACCCGTGCCGCCATCTCTGCTATAGTAAATCCTATTTGCAGATCATTCTCGCGGTCAGCAATATCTTTATTCTCTATAGTAAGTGTTGACTGCCTGTCCATATGCCCGAAAGCATTGGAAATAGCAGGGCTCATTTTAGGTCGGAATACGTTAAGGAATAAGCGGCCTGCCGATAAAGCACCAAATAGGAATGACAGCAAAAAGCCTGGCAGTAAAGTATGGGTCTTGCTGGTATAAAGCAGTTCATGTTTCTTTTCACCTTTTACGCCTGATTCCTTAATGAGGTACTTTGGGGTAACGGGAGCCGGACAGAGCTTGTCATAAAACTTACCGTTCTCCGGCTGAAAGTAAAATTCCACACCGAAGAATCCTGGTGTGCCAAAGGTTTCGGCATCCGGTGCGCACTGCTCTACATACCTGCGGAAAGAGCATTCGCGCTCATCTATGCAGAACATTGCCTGGAAGCTTGTCTTTGCAGTAACAGGCTGGGATGTTTGTTTTCCGGAGGCCAGGCCGGCCAGCACTTCGTCATAATAACTCCATTCAAATGCATGCTGCCAGAGGGTAAGCACTTCATGCAATTCTGTAGTTTGGACATCAGCGAAAAGATCCACCGGCCTGCTTTTTTTTGCTTCCGCCAGCGGTCGCCATTTGCCCAATGCTTTGTCGAGGGCATCAATCTCCAGCAGTAATTCAAAAATAATGAAGTCGTTCAGAGATACCTTTCTCTGATCGTACAATGTTGCAGGGAAGTCTTCTACAACAGATACCATGCCCGACCAGCCCTTATGACTAAACTGCTGGTCGTAGAGGTATTGCTCATAGTAATCCTCATTGCCAACTACTATTTTCAGGAGACCAGGAATCGTGCAGTTCCCTTCAAGTAAGAGACTTTTTGCTCTTTTTGTTTTAAAGAAGCTGGTGTAGCTATTTTTTTCGAGTGATCTGATGGCCTCTAAAAAACCCAAATTCGTTACCGGGAACTGCCAGGTGGCGATGCCCTGATCGAGGTATGAGCATATAACACGATACAGCAATGGGTGCACAAGCGCGTCCAGGTCTATACGGTGTTCGCTTTTCCAGTTATTACGTAGTAAGCCTATACGTGGCTTAGTAATGTCGTCATATTCTTTTATGACCAGATTTTCTTTCCATTCAGCCAAAAGCTGTGTGCCCTTTCTTTCGGCGATAACACGTTCGAGAACAACATTTTTAATACGACCCACCTGATACAGTTGCCTGAATTCATGTAGTGGCAGTGTGGCCTGGAAACCAAATATCTTCGATGCCTTAAAAATGGCATCGAAGAACTTCATTTGCTGGAAAGCATGCAATGAATTATGATGAATAAAATCTTTTATGGGGGTCTGCGAAGGCAGGTAATGCTTCATCTCATGGAGCACATGCTTGACATCAAAGTGATGCCTGGCATGCTCACCTTTCCCTGCATGAACGTTGGTCTCGTCGACAGTGCTTGCTGTACTGATCATGACTGCGGTGTTTATCGGTTACTTTATTCCCTGAACTAGCTGCGCCAGCAATTTTTCATAATTACCTTTTGACCTGACGTCCTTTTCGTTCGCCTTGCCATTTTTTTCTACCATATCCGCAGGGAGGTCATAAGTATCTTTGAACCCGACAAGCGATAATTTTATATTGTTGTCCACCGCACGGCTGCCATAGAAATCACGGATCAGCTCCAGCACATCATAGTCTATATAGGCTGTATTGCTGGCGTCAATAATGATCTTGCTGTTAGGTGGCAGGTTATTAAGCGTCTCCTTTATGCTGGCTTTATTGAGAAAGGATACTTCCTGGGCGAGCTCCAACGTTATTACATCTCCGTTGCCCGATGTGGTGCGCTCGTAATAGTACGGGATACGGATATTCTGCCTGAGTGTATAGAATATACTGAGCACAAGACCGATACCGACACCTTTTAAAAGATCAAGTGAGACAACGCCTATTACTGTAGCTACAAAGGGTATGAATTGTGTCCATTTGCCTTTCCACATATGTTTAAAAACAGACGGCCTGCACAGCCTGTAGCCTGTGAATAAAAGAATAGCCGCCAGCGCCGCCTTCGGGATAAGATTAAGCAATGCAGGTATTGTTGCAGCACAGAGCAGCAGTAGTATACCATGGATTATAGCAGAGCGTTTTGTTTGTGCACCTGCATTAACATTGGCAGATGAACGTACTATCACAGATGTGATCGGTAACCCACCAAGCAAGCTGCTTACAATATTACCCACCCCCTGCGCCTTCAGTTCCCTGTCGGCAGGTGTGTAGCGCTTTTGAGGGTCAAGCTTATCTGTTGCCTCGATACACAGCAGGGTTTCTATCGATGCAACGACCGCAATTACAACGCCCGTCTCCCAAACCTTAACTGATTTAAAACCATTAAAATCGGGGAAAGAGAATTGTTTGAAAAAATCGGCAGCAGTAGCCGCTATTGGCAATTTCACCAGGTGTGAGCTGTCTAGGCCCAATTGTGGTGCTGTGCTTTTGAAGATTTCATTCAATAATGTCCCTATAAGTACCACAACGAGCCCAGCGGGTACGATCTGTATTTTTTTGAATGCTTTTGTCTGCCACAAGATGAGCAATACTAACCCTGTAAGGGAAATGATAAGCGCACCAGGTTGTATATTATGCATTGCTGTTTCAATAGTTTTTTCAAAGAAGCCATCCTCGGCGTCTACCATTACTGCGGCCTTGTCGCGGGCAAAACCAACGGCATCAGGCAACTGTTTGATGATGATCGTAAGTCCTATGCCGGCGAGCATTCCTTCCAGCACACTGGTAGGAATGTAGTTTGCAATAGCTCCCGACTTCATATAGCCAAGAATGATCTGTAAGACCCCGGCAATGAGGACGGAGCAGAGGAATATTTCAAAGACCTGCATTTCGTTTATAGCTACCAATACAATCGCCGTAAGGCCTGCTGCGGGTCCCGATACACTAAGATGTGATCCGCTAAGTGACCCAATGACAATACCGCCAACAATGCCCGCAACTACGCCGGCAAAAAGCGGTGCGTGGCTGGCCTGTGCAATGCCCAGGCACAATGGCAGGGCAATAAGAAATACGATAAGACCTGCGAGGAAGTCCTTTTTTAAATGCCTTTTTGAAAAAACATTTGATTCCATAAAATGTATGCTTTATAGCTGCAGCCATAGCCAGGCGCAACAGGTAGAAAAAATATGTAGTTGAGAAAAATAACGCGGCTACAGCATGAGCATAGCACACGGAGACACACCAGGTAATGGCGGATGACAATTAAATAAAAGTATCGGGCGGGGGCGAGGGAATCTCGGCAATGTGAACGGAAGGTAAGGATTCTGCCATGTGGATGAAGGCAGTGACCTGTACGTCAAAATACTGCCTGCTGGCAAAAAGATCAGGAGTGTGGTGGTACAAGTTGATCAGATCGTCGCCAAATTTAGCGAGCTTAGCACCCGGACCATCTTCAGGACCTCCATCGTCGTGCACCTCCTCTGTATTCTGTCCTGAACTCAATAGCTTACCTATCACCTGCAGCGGTAAAATCTGAAGGGAGAAAATGATAAGAAATAATATGGCCAGTGTTTTGCGCATTTGCTTCACAAAGAAAGGCGAAAATATTATAGCGAAGAACAATGCAAGATAAAAAAATGTTAACGCGTGGCTAATCACCCGGATAGAAAGGGCATTTTCGTTAGTCCACATCAAACTGCCGGGTATTCTGATACGCGGATCTTAAATACAATCTCCATCTGTTGTTTGTAAACTGTTCGTATCCAATAGTCTAACTTTACAGCAGCCCCGCAGAGTAGTCTGTGGTAACCGGGCAATTCTAAAACATGGTCCAGTCTCTATTCACCGACAAACGGTTGCAGGAAGACATCAAAAAATCCGGAAGAATAAAACACGTAACACGGGACACGGTACTGATGGAGCCGGGCGCGGAAGTGATCTTTGTGCCTATTGTAGAAAAAGGAGTGCTGCGCATACTTCGGGAAAGAGAACAGAAAGAAATATTCCTGTATCACCTGTACCCCGGCCAGACATGTGCCCTAGCAATAAATTGCTGCCAGGCAAATAAAAAAAGCATGGTAAAAGCGATAGCTGAGGAAGACAGTGAGATACTGCAGATACCAGCAAACCTAGTTGAAGACTGGTTTAAATATCCGGAATGGAAAACCTATGTGAACAGCACATACGGCAGCCGCTTTGCAGAGTTAATAGATGTCATTGATCTTATTGCATTCAGCAATATGGATAAACAAGTGCTGCACTACCTGCGGGAGCGCACGCGCGCAGCAGGAACAAAGGCACTATACATAACTCACCAGCAAATTGCCGATGAACTGCATACGCACAGGGAAGCCATCAGCCGCCTGCTGCGCACCATGGAGTCTAAGAACATCCTGAAACTGGGAAGGAATGTTATAGAACTTATCGGGAGTTAGGGAACATATGTTCCAAACCGTGCGCAAAAGGCATCCGACCTTTACATCATAAATCAAAACCAAAATTTATGAAAAAGAACATCGGAAATGCTGATCGTATGATACGTATACTGATCGCTATTATTGTAATCGCTTTATATTTTACTAATGTTATTGGCGGTACTGTGGCAATCATTTTACTCGCTTTATCAGTTGTGTTTATCCTCACCAGTTTTATTGGCGTCTGTCCGTTGTATCTCCCTTTTGGTATCAGTACCAGGGGTAAACAAGAATAATGCGTTGGGGCAGCATGTGTTTTGCATTTAACGTTTTCTTCTGGAAAATTGCTGCGCTATCCAACAAATGTTCCACAAAGAGCGCATTTTACCAGCGAATTTTGTGTACGAAAAAGAATAAAAGCGGATCGAAGGATGAAAGCAAAGATCTTAAAATACAGATTGGAATTAGCAGGACTGGTTACCGGTACAATTGCCGGATGGTGTTATTGGTATTTCGTGGGGTGTGCATCCGGCAATTGTACCATAACCTCCAGCCCGCTGAACAGCTCGCTGTATGGAGCGGTGATGGGAAGCTTGTTCTTCAGCATGTTTAAGAGAGAGAAACCCAAACAAACAGATAATAACTAAAAATTGCAGGAAATGTCAGAAATATCAGCGCTATTAAAGTCGGATAAAACAAAGATCATTGATGTGAGATCCCGTGAAGCATTCATGGGCGGGCATGTAGCAAACAGCATTAATATACCGCTGAATGAAATTCCGCAGCATCTCGACGAACTGAAAAAAATGGGACCTATTGTTCTTTGCTGCGCCTCAGGCGGCAGGAGCGGCCAGGCAACCATATTCCTGAGCCAGAACGGGATACCCTGTATCAACGGTGGCTCATGGACAAACGTAAACTATTACAAAAACAACTAAGCAATGTTTGAGACAATCAAGAAATTATTCGGTATGGGTCCAAAAGTGGACCTGGGAGAGATGATAGCGAACGGTGCAACAATAGTGGATGTGCGCACAAGCGGAGAGTATGCATCGGGTCATATAAAGGGTTCAGTAAATATACCGTTGCAAGCACTCGGCAGCCAAATGGCCAAACTTAAGAAAGACAAGCCGGTGATCACCTGTTGCGCATCGGGCATGCGCAGCAGCTCGGCAAAGGCAATGCTGAAGGCAAATGGATTTAATGAAGTTCACAATGCCGGAAGCTGGTATAATCTAAAAAAATTCGAGAAATGAGCGATCTGAAACAACGCCTGTTCACGAACTGGCACCTGATGCGCATAATGCGGTTGGGAATAGGTATCATGTTAATAGTTATGGGAATTCAAAGCAAGGACTGGGCCATGGGACTGTTCAGCATCTTCTTCCTGTACCAGGCAGTTATGGACACCGGATGTTGCGGCACACAGGGGTGCTATGCGCCGCCGGTGAGGAAAAGTAATACGCATGCTGCAGGCGAGGAAGAAGCAGAATATGAAGAGATAAAATAAAGGTTATGGAAACGAAAACATTTTCAGAAGTAATAAACGACACGAAACCGGTACTGGTGGATTTTTCGGCGGAGTGGTGCGGGCCATGCAAAATGATGGCGCCGATACTGAAGCAATTGAAGGATTCTGTGGGTGGAGACGCGACGATAATAAAAGTAGATGTAGACAAAAATCCAACTCTTGCCGGCTCTTACAATATATCAGGTGTGCCTACGCTCATATTGTTTAAAGCAGGAAAAGTATTGTGGCGCCAGTCGGGAGTTGTTGCTGCCAATCACCTGAAGAACATCATTGATCAACACAAAATCTAATATGAAATATATAATTGTGGGTGCCGTTGCCGGCGGAGCAAGCACCGCAGCAAGGCTCCGGAGAATGGATGAACATGCCGAGATCATTATTTTTGAAAAGGGCGATTACATTTCCTACGCAAACTGCGGACTGCCATACTACATTGGCAATGTGATCAAGGAGCGGGATAAGCTGTTTGTGCAAACAGCAGCCTCTTTCAACAGCCGGTTCAACATTGATGTACGTATAAAGACGGAAGTCATTGCGATAGATCCGGCAAAGAAGACAATAAGCGCAAAAAATCTCGTGAGCGGGGAAGTATATAGTGAGCGCTATGATAAGCTGGTATTATCCCCGGGCGCCGAGCCTTTGCGGCCACCGCTGCCCGGGATCGAGAGCGAGGGGATCTTTACACTGAGAAATGTTACGGATACCGACTATATCAAAGCTTATGTAGACAAACATAAAAGCGGAAAGGCGGTTGTGATAGGAGGCGGTTTCATAGGCCTGGAGATGGCAGAGAACCTGCGCAATGTAGGCATGAATGTGACGATCATTGAAATGGGCAACCAGGTAATGGCACCCGTTGACTACCCGATAGCCGCCATGGTACAGCAGCACATCCGCTCGAAGAGTGTGAACCTGCTGCTGAATACTGCCGTAACGGGCTTTGAACGAACCGATAAAGGACTCAAGGTATCGGTGAAAAGCGGAGAGGTACTTGATGCAGATGTGGTGATACTGTCTATTGGCGTGAGACCGGATACAAGGCTTGCAGTAAATGCCGGTCTGAAGCTGGGTGAAGCGAAAGGGATCTTTGTAAATGAATACCTACAGACCTCGGACCCTGATATCTATGCAGTAGGCGACGCCATAGAATTCAATAACCCGATCACCGGCCGGTCTATGATCACCTACCTGGCCGGACCTGCAAATAAGCAGGGGCGTATCTGTGCCAATAATATTGTGTTGGGAAATGTGCAGAAATACAACGGTTCAATAAACACTGCTATTGTAAAAGTATTTGACATGACGGTGGGCGCTACAGGTGTTGCATCAAAGCACCTTAAAGCCGCAGACATAAAACATATAGTGTCGACTACACGCAGCGGCTCGCATGCCGGCTACTATCCGGGTGCTGAGCAAATGGTCATCCAGATCACATTTTCGCCGGAAGGAAAGTTGCTTGGCGGCCAGGTAGCGGGATATGAAGGCGCAGATAAACGAATAGACATACTCGCATCAGTGATCAAGAGCGGTGGAAGTATCTACGACCTGGCTGAGTTTGAACACGCCTATGCGCCACCATACTCATCTGCAAAAGACCCTATTAATATGGCCGGCTTTGTAGCGGAGAATATTTTACAGAAAAGGTTGAATGTATTCTATTGGAACGAACTAGAAAAATTAAATGACGATGACCTGATCCTGGATGTGAGAAGCAGGGAGGAATTCCTGGCTGGGAATATTGAAAGCTCGATAAACATACCTGTGGATGACCTACGAGGCCGTCTGGACGAAATACCTAAGGACAAAAATATTTACATTTATTGCGAGGCGGGTCTTAGAGGCTATCTTGCACAACGCACACTGAAACAAAGCGGGTACGACAAAGTGTTGAATCTCTCGGGTGGTTACAGGCTTTGGACAGACTGTGTCAGAGAAACCGAACTGAGCAAAACGCTACAAACAACAACTTTATGAAAAAACTGATCTTCATTGTATTTCTTGCGTCATTGGTGAATATGGCTTCCTGCCAGAGCTCGGGAGGTCCTCATGGGACGATAAAACAAAATATTTCCGTAAATGATTTCGACAACAAATTATCTGCCGGCAATGTACAGCTCATAGATGTGCGGACACCTGAGGAGTACGCACAGGGACATTTGAAGAATGCTGTAAATCTCAATTATAACTCCGACGACTTCGAAAAACAAATAGCGAAGCTGGATAAGACCAGGCCGGTGATGCTGTATTGTCTATCTGGCGGTCGCAGCGGAAAGGCCGCGGGCAAAATGGAGGATATGGGGTTTGCCGAAGTATACAATATGGACGGCGGCATCATGAAATGGAACAGCGCCGGAAAACCATTAGAAAACGGCAGCGTCACCGCAAAACAGGATGGCATGACTGTTGCTGATCTTAACAAGATGACGGCTGGCACTAAATATGTGCTGGTGGACTACAACGCAACTTGGTGTGAACCGTGCAAGAAGATGTTACCTGTGCTGGAAGCTTTAGCAGAGAAAAAGAAAGACAAGCTGGCGCTGATAAAAGTAAATGCCGATGATCATAAGCAACTTATGAAGGAGAAAGGCATCAGCAGCATACCGTACCTGGAACTTTACAAAGACGGAAAACTGATCTGGAGCCACAATGGCCTGATAGAAGAAGATGAGCTGCTGAAGGAAACCGGTTTGTAGCCTTTAGTGCCTGGCAGCCGCAAGATCCAAAATTTGAATTTTGCATATCGGTTTCATAACTTCATTCCATTATGACCCCGAATGAAGACCTTTTCCGCGAACGATATAATACCCTGAATGACCGGCAGAAAGAAGCTGTAGATACCATATATGGTGCAGTGATGGTTATAGCCGGTCCGGGGACGGGGAAAACCGAAGTACTGTCTATGCGCATAGCCAACCTGCTGCTGAGCGAAGCGCAGGTGCAACCACACGAAATACTCTGCCTTACCTATACAGATGAAGCGACCAATTCGATGCGCCGCCGGCTGGTACAGATAACCGGCCCGGCAGCTCATAAGGTGAACATTTATACCTTCCACGCATTTTGCAATAACATCATACAGAACAACAGCGAGTATTTTAGTCAACGTTCGCTGCAGCCTATAAGCGACCTGGAGCGCACAGAGCTGCTCTATAAAATGCTGGAAGAACTGCCCCAGGGTCATACACTAAGAAAGCTCAGCGGCAACATATACTTTGACGCAGGAAAACTAAACCGGCTTTTTGAAGTAATGAAGCGGGAACATCTTACGCCTGAGTTCATATCTACATCGATCGACGCATACATTGCTGATCTGCCAGGCAGGGAGGAATACATCTACCAGAGGAATGGCAAGGGCTATAAAAAGGGCGACCTGAAGGATAAGCTGCTGGATGAGGAGATCCGGAAGATGGAAGCTACCCGTGCTGCTGCACTGCTGTTTGACAAGTATGAGACGATGATGAAGGAGACCGGGAGGTATGACTTCAATGATATGATACTATGGGTGCTGGATGCGTTCAGCAATAACCCGGCTTTGCTGCAAAGCTACCAAGAGCGTTACCAGTTCATACTGGCTGATGAGTTCCAGGATACGAACGGAGCGCAGAATGAACTAATTAATTATCTCTGCTCCTACTGGGACGACCCGAACATTTTCGTGGTGGGTGACGATGACCAGAGCATCTATGAATTCCAGGGGGCGAGGATACGTAACATTGTGGAGTTCTATGAGCGATACAAAGAGCACATAAAGATAATAGTGCTTCCGCACAACTACCGCTCTTCGCAGGCCATACTGGACAAGGCGATGGCGGCAATACAAAATAACAAGAAGCGACTCATCAACCAGCTTGCCGAGCTGGCGCTGGATAAGAATATTATCTCGTCGGCGCCGCGATTTGCGGATGGTAAGGAGAATGTGACACCTGTTGTTAAGGTGTACAACAATGTGCTGCAGGAAGAGGCCGACCTGGTGATGCGGATAGAGCAAATGCAAAAAGAAGGAAAGCCACTCAGTGATGTGGCTATACTTTACGCACAGCACAAACAAGCTGAAAACATCATTGCGCTGATGGAGCGTAAGGGAATACCCTACAACATAAAGAAACCGGTGAATGTGCTGGAGCTGCCGCTCGCCGAACAAATACTGAATGTGCTACGCTACCTGGATGAGGAACGTAAGAAAACATTTGAGGGCGAGGCGATACTATTTGAATTGATGCATGCTCCCTACTTCGGTATAGAGCCAACAGATATTGCGATGCTCTCGCTTTACATCAGCGCTAACCGGAAGGAGAAGGGACCAATAAAATGGCGGTTTCTTTTGTCAAACCCGTTGTTAATAGAATCGCTGGACCTGAAGTCTGCCAAGGCTTTGCAGCGTCTGGGGCATTGCCTTGACCAGTGGGAGCGGCACCAACTGAGCCTGCCATTGCCATTGCTGATAGAAAAGATCGTTCACGAAAGCGGGATGGTAGCCCACCTGGTAAGGACCACAGACCATGTGTGGAACATACAGGCGTTGTACACCTTCTTTGAATTTGTGAAGGAGACTTATGGCCGCAACCAAAAGATAAAACCAGTGGAGCTGCTGCAGATGGTGAGCCGCATGAATGATGAAAACATTCCGGTGCCGCTGCAGCGTGTGATACAGAATGAAAACGGAGTTCACTTTTATACAGCGCACAGCGCCAAGGGGAATGAGTTTGAGTATGTGTTCCTGATAGGCTGCACCAAGAATTTCTGGGAAGGGAAGCGGGGTGGGGGGAACGAATACCGCATGCCAGATACCATTACTGCAACCGATGAAGACCCGGAAAAGAGCTATAAAACAGAGGTAGCGCGGAGATTGTTTTACGTGGCCCTGACACGCGCAAAAAAGCACCTCCAGGTTTCTTATGCTTTGAATGACAATGCGGGTAAGACGCTCGAAACATCTGCATTTATAGATGAGATCAGCACTATTGAGGAGCGGGAACAACAGCGTGTTTCCAGTGACGACCTGGTAAAGCATATGGAATGGGCGCTACAGCCGGTGCCTGAGGTGCGTATAAAAATGGCCAATGCAGAATGGATAGAGCGCGTGCTGAAGCAATTCATCATGAGCTATACCGCTTTGTCGAAATTCCTGCACTGCCCGCTCGCGTTTTATTACGAGACCATACTTAAAGTTCCGTTCCAGAAGAACGATGCGCTTGCTTTCGGTAGTGCGGTTCACTATGCGCTGGAGCGTATGTTCCGGGATATGAAAGAACGGAAGGGTGAGTTCCCGGATAAGGATCATGTGCTGGGCGCATTCAATTCGGCACTATATGCGGAAGCCTCATCATTTACCACAGTTCAGTTTGACCGGAGAAAGGAGCAGGGACATACGCTGTTGTCGGAGTATTACGACCATTATGTCAGCACTTTCTCCAAGGATGTGGAGATAGAATTTAAAGTGCCGCGCTATATACTTGACGGTGTACCGGTGACCGGCAAAATAGATAAGATAGAAATGACGGGTAACACCTGCAAGGTGGTCGATTATAAAACCGGAGACCCTGATAAATCGGCAACGCCAATGACTGCACCACCAAATGAAAAGGAGCCCCTTGGCGGCGACTACTGGCGCCAGATGGTTTTTTACAAATTGCTGCTCGAAAATTATGAAGACAGAAGCTGGAAAGTGACTGTGGGGATGTTTGACTTTGTACAGAAAAATAAGAGCGGCGAGTATAAGCAGATCGTAGTGCCGGTTTTTGCGCAGGATGAAGAGATCGTTCGCGGTCAGGTAAAAGACACATACAGCCGCATTATGAACCATGAGTTTGACCGGGGCTGTGGTAAGGAAACGTGTCACTGGTGCAATTTTGCCAGGCGCTATGAATTGATACGGGATGATGCCGAAGTGGAGATAGATGATATGTGAGGGATAACATTAGTCAATAAAACGGTAGGGGCTGAAAATTTTCAGCCCCTACCGTTTTTACTTTCTCTTAGCGTTGCCCACTAATTGTGTAGTCCTGGAGTACCACCTTATTTTTCAACAACAAAATTGAAGGTTTTACGCTGGTCGCTGCAATGTACAATGAGGACATACATGCCGCTTGGGAATTTATCATCGAGGTTAAACCGCTCATTGATAATTCCTCCTGTAGCAATGCTGATACCTCTGTGCACGATCTGTCCAGTCATGTTCGTTATCTCAAAGCGGATGGTTGCGTCATTAGTTGTGCCTGTTGTGCCTTTAACTACAAAACTTCCCTTATTCGGGTTTGGCATCACGTCTGCCTCCATTGGCAATGAATTGATCATCACATTTGTTACTTCGGTAGACACCTGGCCATCTTCAAGTGTAGATGTGTGGGTGATTGATACACTTCCTTCCGCTATAGCGGTAACCGTTCCATTTTCGTCCACTGTTGCAATATTGTTGTCGCTGCTGGTCCACTCTCCACCCTGAAGATCGGCTGCAAGCTCAATTGTTGAACCGACAGTAGTAGAATTGCCTGATGTGCTCTGGCGCGCTGTTGTGGTAGCGGTTGCCGTAATAAGCCTTGTTACGAAAGCACTGCAACCAAAGCTATTGGTAACGAGGTATTTGATGTTTGCGGTTCCTGTAGCAGCAACGGCAGTTATTAAACCCGTAGCACTGCCAACCGTGATTGTAGATGTACGATCGCTTGACCATACTCCGCCAGGTGTGAGGTCGGACAAAGTAACGGGCCCGCCGCTAACTGATACTGATGATGCACCAAGTATCGCTGTCACTGACGGCAGCGCATTTACAGTAACTACCGTTGTGGTATAGCAGCCAGTAGTTACCTTGAAAGTGATCGTTGTTGTGCCAGCAGTTACACCGGTTACCGCGCCTGATGCAGATATAGTTGCGATGGCAGGTGTGCTACTGGTCCATGACATTGCAGTTGTGCTTGCGTCAGAAAGGAAAGTTACGAGACCTGTACAAACCGAAGCCTTTCCGTTTATCGGTGTCGGGTTGCTGTTGATGCCAATTATTTTGGTGCTGTAACAGCCTGTGCCCAATGTGTAAGTAAAATCTACGCCACCTACAGAGATGCCGGTAACATGCCCGGTAAGGTCTATCGATGCATGCGTATTGGTGCCACACCAAGTTCCCCCGGGAGTGATATCCGTTAATGTTATTACTGAACCAATACATACACTGGAAGGGCCAGCTATTGTTGCAGGATTTGGGTTCACAGTTACGTTAAACTGAGCACGGCATCCTGCGGGAGCCACGAGTGTATAATACATTGGCACAACACCAGGATTAGCCGCTGTAACAACACCTTCAGCGGCACCTATAGTTGCGATCGATGGAATGCTACTTGTCCAAACACCTCCCGGTGTAACATCAGCAAGAGTAGTCTGGCGGCCGTTGCAAACAGTGTGAGAACCTGTTATGGCAGCAGGAACAGGATAAACCGTCAATACAGAGGTCACTGTGCTGCCCATATAGGTGTAGCTGAGTGTTGCTGTACCGGCGCTAACACCTGTAACCAATCCGGCAGGAGTTGTTCTGGCCACGCTGGTGTCTGCCGCTCCGATGCTGAAAGTTCCGCCGGAAGTTGCGTTCCAGAAAGCCGACGTACTGCCTGCACAAGTAAGGAAAGAGGCGCCGGTAATAGCGGATACATATACGCGGGGGCTGTCAACGGTCATTAATTTTGTAGCTACTGCTGTGCCACATGAATTGGTAACAGCGTAGGAAATAGTAGCAGTACCGGCATGTACGCCACGTACCAGGCCGCCGGTCACAGTTACATATGTGTTGCTTGCACTCCATGTACCGCCTGCAACAGAATCAGTGAGTGTGGTATCTGAAGCATAGCGAACATGAGAAGAACCAATTATCGGGCTTACGTATGGACGTGGATTAACGGGGATAGAAGTAACAGCACTTGCTGAACACCAGCTATTGGTAACTGTATAAGATATTGTTGCGATACCCGCTGCTACAGCAGTTACAATACCTGATGGGCTAACTGTTGCGATGGCAGGTGTGCCCGAGGTCCATGCACCACCCGGAGTCATGTTTGACAATGAGCGGTTTGTGCCCTCACATATTGTTGCAGCACCGTTTATCGTGCCGGCATTAGGCAACGGGTTTACAGTTACCACACGGGTAGTATTTGCGATACCGCAACCGTTGGTTACCGTATAAGATATAGTGGTGGTTCCGGAAGTGACACCTGTTACAACACCCGAGGCGTTTACAGTTGCAATGCCTGCTGATACCGAACTCCACACACCACCAGTTGCTGCATCTGCAAGTGTTGTCGCAGATCCTGCGCACACATTGGCAACGCCAGTAATTGAGCCGGCAACCGGAAGTGGATTTATTGTAACGACACCTGCAGCAACTGCACTGCCACAACCTGTTGTTACTGTATAAGAAATAGTGGCGGTACCAGCAGCTGAACCTGTTACAACACCCGCGGCGCTGATGGAAGCTATAGCTGTGTGAGCTGAACTCCAAACACCACCTGCAACAGTGTTGCTCAACGCAACAGTTGTGCCTGCACATATTGGCGCCATACCGTTAATTGTGCCAGCTGCGGGCAACGGGTTTATAGTTACTACCCGGATAGTATTTGCTACTCCGCAACCATTAGTTACTGTATAAGATATAGCAGCAGTTCCGGCAGAGATACCAGTTACAACTCCGGAAGCATCTACACTTGCAATGCCGGTTGCTGCCGCCGAACTCCATGTGCCACCCATCGTGGTATTATTCAGCGCAATTGTTGTACCTGCACATATTGGCGCCGCTCCTTCTATAATGCCGGCAACTGGTAACGGATTTACGGTTACCACCCTGGTAACGTTTGCAACTCCGCAGCCGTCAGTTACCGTATAAGTTATTGTAGCAGTTCCGGCGGAGATACCGGTCACAACTCCAGTGGCATCTACACTTGCAATGCCTGTCGACACTGAACTCCATGCACCACCATTTGTAAGATTTTCCAGGGCAGCCGTTGCGCCTGCACACAATGCAGTTGTCCCGTTAATTTCACCAGCATTTGGCAACGGATTAACGGTTACCACTTTAGTAGCGTGTGCCACACCGCAGCTATTGGTCGCTGTGTAAGATATTGTAGCTGTTCCGGCTGATATGCCTGTTACTACTCCGGCGGCATCCACACTTGCTATGCCAGCAGATACGGAACTAAATGCTCCACTGCCTGCGGCATTGGCAAGGGTAATTGTTGCACCTGCACACAATGACGCTGACCCGGTTATCGCACCTGCGTTTGGTAATGGATTTACTGTTACTACCTGGGTGGCATTTGTCACACCGCAGCTATTGGTTACTGTATAAGATATTGTAACTGTTCCTGCAGATATGCCTGTTACTACTCCTGTGGCATCCACACTTGCGATACCAGCAGCTTCAGAACTCCATACGCCGCCAGCTGAAGCAGCATCAAGGGCATTTGTTGTGCCTGCACATAATGCAGCTGTTCCATTTATTGCACCGGCTGGTGGCAATGGGTTTACAGTTACTACCTGGATAGCATTTGTTACACCGCAGCTATTAGTTACTGTATAAGATATGGTAACGGTTCCGGCAGACATAGCGGTTATCACGCCTGTCGCGTCTACAGTGGCAATATCAGTTGCCCCGGAAGTCCACACGCCACCACTTACTGCTGTATTTAATACATCTGTGGTACCTGCACATAATGCAGCTGTTCCGTTTATGGCAGCGGCAGGAGGCAGCGGATTTACGATCACTACCTCGGTTGCATTTGTCGCTCCGCAGCTATTGGTTACTGTATAAGATATAGTCGTTGAGCCAGCAGCTACTCCTGCTACAACTCCGGCAGCATCCACGGTTGCGATGTCGGTTGATGCCGAACTCCATGTACCGCCGCTTACCGCGTCAGTCAAGGAAGTTATTGCACCTGCACACATTGATGTTGTGCCGTTTATCGGACCAGCAACAGGTAATGGATTTACTATTACTACCTGGGTTGCATTTGCTACACCGCAGCTATTGGTTACTGTATAAGATATAGTAGCTGTGCCGGCCGCAATTCCTGTTACAACTCCTGTGGCATCTACTGTGGCCATATCTGTTGATGCAGCACTCCATACACCGCCACTTACCGCGTTGGTCAACGAACCGATCGCACCGGCACACAATGATGTTGTGCCGTTTATTGAACCGGCAAGTGGTAATGGATTTACTGTTACTACCTGGTTTTTAGTTGCAACACCGCAGCTATTCGTAACTGTATAAGATATAATGACAGTGCCGGCAGCGATACCTGTTACAACGCCTGTGCCATCAACACTTGCTGTGGCAGCTGATGCGGAACTCCATGCGCCGCCAACTGTGGCATTGTTCAATAATGTTGTTGAACCTTCACATACGCTTGCGATACCTGTTACGACACCAGCATTTGGCAATGGGTTTATGGTTACAAGCTGCGTTGCATTTGCCATACCGCAGCTATTTGTTACCGTATAAGTTATTGTAGTAGTTCCGGCAGCAATACCTGTTACAACTCCGGTAGCGTTAATAGTAGCGATATCGGTTGATGCCGTGCTCCATGCGCCCCCGCTTGTGGCGTTGGCCAAAGGCGTTACTGACCCTGCACATGCATTTGCAAGACCTGTTATGGCGCCCGCAACAGGTAGTGGATTTACGGTTATCATCCTGGTAGCATTGGCACTACCGCAACTGTTAGTTATTGTATAAGATATAGTTGCAGTTCCCTGGGCGATACCTGTTACCACACCGACAGCGTTTACCGTAGCAATGCTGGTGGCACCTGAGCTCCAAACACCGCCTTCAACAGCTGTGAGCGTAGTAGCTGATCCCACACAAGTATTTGCACTACCGGATATTGTGCTTGCTGAAGGGAGTGGATTTACCGTTACTATCCTGGTAGCATTTGCAGAACCGCAACTGTTCGTTTTTGTATAAGATATAGTTGCTGTGCCCTGAGCGACACCTGTAACAATACCGGCAGTATTTACTGTTGCAATGGTGGTGGCACCTGAGCTCCATACACCGCCTTCAACGGCATCAGAGAGTGTTGTCACTGAACCTGCGCACACATTTGCAGTACCAGCTATGGTACCGGCAGCAGGAAGAGCATTTACTGTTACTACTTTGACAGCCCTTGCAGTACCGCAGCTATTTGTAACTGTATATGATATATTGGCAGTGCCCTGGGCGATACCTGCTACAACACCCATAGTATTTATGGTTGCAATGCCGGTTGATCCAGAACTCCATACACCGCCTTCAACAGCATCAGTGAGCGTTGATACCGATCCGGGACAGATATTTGCATTGCCCGCGATAGTACCTGCTGCAGGAAGTGGGTTTACCGTAACCACAATGGTAGAACGTGCAGTGCCACAGCTATTAGTTGTGGTAAAAGATATAGTGGCAGTGCCGGCATTAACGCCGCTTACAACACCACTTGAGTTGACAGATGCAGTAGCTGGTGAAGAAGAACTCCATGAACCATCACCTGAAGACAAACCCCGGGTAAGGGTAACCGTTGTTCCCGAACACAGTGTAGTTGTTCCGCTAATTGAACCGGCAAAGGGTAATGGGTTTACTGTTACCCCCTTTGTTGTATACCCGGTACCGCAACTGGTGGTTACTGTGTATGTAATTTTCGCAGTTCCCTGGGCGATGCCTGTTGCAACACCTGTGGCACTTACTGTTACTACAGCGGTCGCGCTTGATGTCCAGGTTCCGCCGCTGATCGCAGCCGTGTAAGTGACTGAGGATCCTACACAGTATCTTTCAGTACCGGTAAAGGTACCGGCTGCAGTTGACGGATTTACGGTTACCTTAAATGTTGTAGGTGTGCCGCTGCATCCGGCTGTAGCAGGTGTCACTGTTACCAGATCTGTTAATGTGGTTGTGCCAGTATTCACTGCTGTAAAAGCGGCGATATTGCCTGTGCCCGTGGAGCCAAAACCCACATTGGTGCTGCCTGACCAACTAAAAGTGGTACCGGCCGCCGATCCGCTGAAATTGATAGCAGGCGCGGAGTTTCCGTTGCAATAACTAACGTTTGCTACTGCATTTACATTAGGCGTTGCGGTTACTGTCAACTGAGCAGTATCAGGAACAGACAAACAGCCGTTTGCATCCTTTACAATGACGATCTCTGTTGCTGAAGATGTAGCCGGGCTGATAGTCAGTATATTGCTACTTGTATAACTAGCGCCATTCCATGAATATTGGTAAGGAGCAGTTCCCCCTGTGGTATAGGCATTGAAAGTTGCAGCCATGCCATTGCAAACTGTGCGGTTGTCCATACTCGCTGAAGGAAGAACAGGAAGCTGTCCGAAAGCGAGATCAGCCATTGATGAAGACATAGACTGAGATTGCCATGTTAAGGCCAGGTAAGAATTAAAACATGATGTGAATGTTGTGCCGGTTGAATCCAGGTCTACATATCCTTCAAAGAAGGAAGTGGCCGGATATGTGCCCGCATCCCCTGATTTTGGACTGTAAGACCATCCTGTTGGTACTGAAAGGGTGCTCGAGTTTGTGGCGCATCCGGCTGCTCCTGATCCTAATGAAACTGCCACCAACGATCCGGCAGACCATTTGTATACAGCAGGGGTGGCCGTACTATGACCATGGGTAAAAAACATACAGATAAGCAGATCGCCATCCTGGTGTACACCAGAAAAAGAACCACCAGCTAAGGGCGCAGCTCCACCCCTGAATATCCAGAAGCCTATAGAAGCATCACCATTAGCACCGTAGATGTCTGCAAATACATATAGTTTGTGACCTACCAGCGCTACACCGGTATTCCGCATGTCTGTCTTATCATTGGTATTACTGTATCCCCAGCTCCAGCCTGATACAGCATTATCAACTTTCGATCCTCCCGCCCATACATTGTCGGAAGAACTGTTTATTACATCCGGTACATGAGCTTTGAATAAGTTTGATGCGTTGCTCAACACAGCCGGCCAGTCTGATGGGTTGCCATCTACTGTGATCGTTTGTGCTTTCAGGTTATTTGAAAGCAACAAAGTAAATGCAACTGATAACATAACAACATAAAGACCTTTAAAAGTCTTTACACCTGCATATGTTTTGTTGGAAATTGCAGTGGCTGATACTGCTGAGTGTGCAGATAAATGAGCGACCGTGCATGCTTTCGTTTCTGATGCTGTAAAGCTAGTCGGAACTAAGTTTGTAAAGTTTTTCATACTCAATGTTTTTCTATTTAATTAGGGGTTGTTAATTGCTAGTTATTTGGTTGTTCAATTTTGGTTAACGTTTGTCTGTTTTTTTGTTAATCCAATTGTTAACCGTTTGCTAACTGAGTGCAAGTTGGAAAAGTTTTTCTTATTCACAAGCAATTAACAAAATATTTTTTTGGATCGGCAAACTTGTTGTAACGTCAAGGTGAGCCTTTTTCGCAGAAAAGCAGGCAATACAAAGCCCGCAAAGAATTGAAGAAGTGGAAATACATGTTGTATACGCTGGCCTAAAACCAGTATAATTTCTATAATTAATTTTCCACATAAAATTCATAAAACAGCGTAATTCATTAATTATCAGCATTATATTTGTAGAATTGGACATTTGCGTTACTTTCGGTGTGTGAAATTGCGGGCAGTATATAAATTAATGAACGATAGCGATACAACTACCTATATACTGGTGGGTATTATAGTTGTTGTCATTCTGGTTGGCTCTATAAAAATTATTTTCTTTTAAATATTCCCGGAGCGCTTATTCCCTGGAAAAAAATTTCACACATCTATAAATGTTTCACCTTCAAGTAATGTTACTTTGCATCCCATTATTCAGGGGATGTATATGAACAAGGCGATCTTCTTACTATTTGTATCTCTATTTGCAACCTATGCGTCACGGGCTCAAAATAAACATGCTGTTGCTCAAACGCCTGCACAGCAATTAATAGCCAGCACCGGGGAAGATTCGATGAATTCCTATGGCGCTACTCATGCAAAAACAGTTATTTCGGGGTACGGCGAGCTAACCTATCAACGGGATTTCAATACCAGGCAATCTACAGTTGAACTGAAACGGGCCGTGCTTTTTATTGGTCACCAGTTTACAAGGCACATCGCCTTTTTATCGGAGCTCGAAGTAGAAGGCGCCAAGGTTGAGGGGGGCGGTCTGACCGGTGAAATAGCAATGGAGCAGGCATACCTTAAGTTTAGTCTGAATCCACGTCAATATATTGTTGCAGGCTTATTTCTGCCCCGTATCGGCATTGTAAATGAAAATCACATGCCGATCAACTTCAATGGTGTTGAAAGGCCAATGGTAGAGCAAACGGTCATTCCTTCCACGTGGCGCGAGCTAGGTATAGCCTTCTACGGCCAAACTACAGCTTTGCCATTAACCTACAGTGTTGCCATAGCCAATGGATTGAACAATGCTGCATTTGAGCATGGCTCGGGTTTTGAAGGCGGAAAGGCCGAAGGGCAGCATGCGGGAGCCAACAACCTGGCAGTTACAGCAGCTATACAGTACTTTGCAGGCAACTGGAAATTTCAGCTTTCTGGTTATGCGGGAGGTACAACAATACTAAATCCAAGGGCAGCAGACAGCCTGCAATTAGAGTCCGGAATATTTGGTACGCCATTATACCTGGCCGAGGCTGATGTACAATATAATAATAACGGGATTTCATTCAAGGCACTTGGCTGTAATGTATCTATACCCGGCGCGGATCATATCAACCTTGCTTACGACAATAACACGCCATCGCAAATATATGGCGCATACGCCGAGCTAGGCTACAACTTGCTGGAAAGGGCAAAAAGCAATAAATGGAAAAACAAGCAATTAAACGTATTTGCCCGTTATGAAATGCTGGATCTGAATGCGAAAACACCTATTAATGGCGTGATCGATGGTACATTGAAGCAGTCTCACGTAGTTGCCGGAATTGGTTACTTCCCAATCCCGCACGTTGTTATCAAAGCTGATGTGCGCTTAATGAGCACCGGCAATCAGAATCCAGGCCTGGTCATCAACCCAAACCCCAATGCATTGCCATATAAGAACAACAATACTTTCCTGAATATAGGAGTAGGTTATTCATTTTAAATATGAACCGGAAAGATTTTATAAAAGGTTCGTGCGGCGTTTGCATCGCACTCAGCTCAGGTTTCATAATGAGCACTTTACTTGAATCCTGCAATACATCATTGAGTGTAGTAAAAACGTCATCGAAAAATGATGTGGTAAGCATAGCGCTCACCGAATTCGAAAAAGGCGATTATAAACTTGTAAGGGTAAGCGATTACGACTATGATCTTGCGATACAAAAATACCCCGACGGCACTTATAAAACACTGGTAATGAAATGCAGCCATGCAGGCCAGCCTCTTACCCGGACCGGTAAGAATTACTACTGTGCATTACACGGCAGCCAGTTTGATCACGAAGGACATGTAAAAAAGGGGCCTGCGGAAGCAGACATGATGCAATTGACAACTAGTGTAACAGATGGTCATTTAATCATTCATCTAAAAAATAACTCATGAAAAAGCTGCTTCTATTCCCTTTCGCAGGCTGTATGTTGGCGCTTAGCTGCCACAGGCCAAATAATAATAACAACACAACAACGGTCACCGAAACCCAGGTCATCAATGATTTCGTAGCAAAAGTTGTGCTGCCACAATACCAGGCACTACAGGATAAGGCAACAGCGCTTAACAATGCAGTAAACACATTCAACACGACACCAAACGGGGCTAATTTATCTGCGGCGCGGACAGCATGGCGGGAAACACGCGCCTGCTGGGAAAATTGTGAGGGTTTCCTTATAGGCCCGGTCGAAGATGACAACTATGATCCGAATATGGATACTTGGCCTGTAGACTACCTTCAACTTGATTCATTTATCGCCAACAGCAGCTCTTTCAGCGTGGGTACTGTGGCTGCTTTAAGTCAATCGCTCCGTGGGTTCCATCCACTTGAATACATTTTGTGGGGCAAAGACGGCAACGTAGCTGTTGAAGACATCTCCAGCAGACAACATCAATATATGGTTGCACTTGCGCAGGATGTATTAAACAATTGTACCGCTCTTAATTTGAGCTGGGTAGCAAGCGGCGGTAATTTCCAGGTACAGTTCCTTACTGCGGGTACCGGCAGTACCCGTTATACCACCAAGAAAGATGCTTTACTGGCGCTTGCAGCCGGCATGGCTGAAATATGCGGAGAAGTAGGAGAAGGAAAAATGCTGGAACCGTTTCAGTTGATGGATTCCACCAAAACAGAATCTCCGTTCTCTCATAACTCTATGACCGACTTTACCAACAACATAAAGGGTGCGCAAAATGTGTATTTGTGTACAGTAAACGGCGCCAACGGCAGCAGCCTGAGCAATTTAGTGTCTCAGAAAAACCTTTCGCTGGACAATAAAATAAAGACACAGTTTGCTGCTGCTATTGCAGCACTTGGTAATGTGACCGTGAGCTTTGAAAGCGCATTGTATACACAGCGCACGCAATTGCAGACAGCAATGACCGCTATCACCAATCTCGAGGAAACACTTGACGGTGACCTGAAGACATTTATCATCACTTATGTGAAAGATTAAACTATTATCCTAAAATATACAGTATTTTTGCCTGTTAGTTTAGGAGATTAAAAAGATTGCAATGAAGAAAGTATATGTGATAGTGAGCTGTGTGCTGATAGTGAGCGGTACTGTAATGTGCAGAAAAGCAAATACAGCAGCGATCGATGACGATAGCAGGTTTGATCCGCGCCTTTCAGGGGGGGCTGCTACTTTTTTTGATATAAGCGCGGGCTCGTTTGGCTCGGCTATTCCGGGGCTGAGTGAGCACGATGAGCGCATACATGAGCTCGGTGATGCATTGTTCGAGCAATCGTTCGTGGCAGCGCCAGCACCCCGTTTCGGCGGTTTGGGTCCTATTTTCAATAATGTGTCGTGTGCGAACTGCCACCATCATGATGGATTTGGGTTGCCGTCATTCGGACAGCTGGGCTCATCACTGCTTATGCGCATCAGTATACCTGGAACAGACGCGCACGGCGGACCGAATGAAGCGCCGGGTTTTGGGGGGCAGTTGCAAAACGTAGGGTTGTTTGGAGTGAAGCCGGAAGTACATGTAGATGTTTCATATACTGACCGGCCATTTACTTTTCCTGACGGAGAGACGGCGGTGTTGCACGAGCCATCTTACATGCTGTCTGATCCATACCTGCCACTACCATCGGGGTATATGACCTCACCGCGCCTGGGACCACCGGTATTTGGTCTTGGACTGTTGGAATTGATACCTGAATCAACCATCCTTGGCTTCGCTGATCCGAACGATGCAAACGGCGATGGGATAAAGGGACATGCTAACTATGTTTTTAACCCCTTTACACAAAAAACGGAACTGGGCCGTTTCGGCCTCAAGGCAAATACATCCACTCTCCATCTGCAGGTAGCCACAGCTTTCCAGCAGGATATGGGCCTTACCAGCTATATACAGCCTAAAAAGAGCATATGGGGACAGGACCAGATGAGGCATGTGCCAGACACGGTGAATACGGATCTTGCCGACACAATGGTTGATGCGGTGATATTCTATGTGCGTTCACTTGCTGTGCCTGCCCGCAGAAACGTGACCGATGAGCAAGTAAAACACGGAGAAAAATTATTTAAGCAGATCAACTGCACTACCTGCCACAGGCCCACGATGTATACCGGCGTAGATGTTAACCTGCCAGCTTTGAGCAACCAGCGCATACATCCTTATACGGATATGCTGGTGCATGACCTTGGAGCGGGGCTATCGGATAACCGTCCGGACTATCTTGCCAATGGCGCAGAATGGAGGACACCACCACTTTGGGGTATCGGGATGTTTGAGCAAACGAACGGGACCCCCTATTACCTGCACGATGGTCGTGCGCGTACCATACAGGAAGCTATACTATGGCATGGCGGCGAGGCTCAAAACAGCCGTGACCAGTTCTCGCAGTTGTCTAAGGCCGACCGGAAAGCTGTTATCGCTTTTTTGCAATCCTTGTAAGACAAACGGGTGTAAAAAAGAGCGGCGCGATAAGGCTACCTGCTGTTCGTACACTTAATTACTGGTCCCGGACCTCGGAGAAAATACTAGTTTCTTAAGTCTGCTTTTGATAATTACCAATACAAACCAACTGTTTGCATAATGTTCTTATGCCAAACGGACTTTAAAATTACAATAAGCGTATTTAGGCTAAAACCGTATCTTTTTGGTCTATCCAACCCCCGCTTAAAAAACAGGGGATACTTATAAGCAGGTATTACTTTGTCGTCTGAACGGCATTAAACAAGTAGAGACGCCGTGAATGGCGTCTCTACGAATTTTGTATAGTTGGTGCTCAGTAAATTAATCGTCGTCCCACTTTTTCTCTTTTTTCTCAGTTTGCTCTTTTGCTTCTTTCTTCTCTTTAGCAGCATGGTCTTTGCCAAATGGACAACCGTTGCTTTCCATATCGCCCGGCTCATCAGGACAATGATCCCTGCAGTCTGAGATGCGGTCGCCATCACGATCGTGACGCCTTAATTTATAGAAAGGAACAAAACCACCCACATAGGCGTTAAATCCATACTGTTGGCTGGCAAATAGTCCGAGCAGATCATCACTGCCTACAAAGAAACCTGATACGCGGAAACCTACACCCATCTTCATGCTATTGCTAAGCAGGCTATATGTGATCGGTAAACCAACACTGATAAGGCGTGTATCATAGCGCGGTGTTACAGTTACCTGGTTATAATAAGAGTTACCGAAATTCTGGCGGTTGGCAATGTTTATCACACAGGCCGTGTTAATGTAAAAATGCTTATAAGCATTGTAGTCAACGCTAAACAGCATACGGGTAGGCATACCCACTCTTGTATTTTTGTGAGTGCTGTCACCATCGAAACCCTGTGCAGTGATATAGTTTTTGAAATCGCTGAAGTTACCTGCGCTGTTTGATAAGCCGGCGCCGGTCAGATAACCATTGCCGCTGGCCTCCAGGTTAGAGTTGTTGTTTGACTTATAAGTGATTGCACCGAGGTCTAAAACGGAAGCAGACATGCGCAGTCTGTATATGTTTGCCGAGCGGTCTACCAGGTCCGTCATGCCATCCATCTCGTATACATCACGTGTTCCATCAATGTAATCGTATACGATGCCGAAATCGGCGCCAAGGCCACCACCGGCTTTTGTACCAAAGAACTGTGTGAACAGGTTATTGTTTGCAAAACCATTAAAGAGCGCACCCTTTGCACTGGAGATATTGCTTGCATACTGTATATCAGAGTTGTAGGCATAAACCGTGTCGTTACCGTTGCGGTACTGAACATTAAGATTCTGCCCCTTGAGGCCGACGTATCCGATGCCGCCGAGGTAACGGAGCGTAGCCCCAACGCGGATCTCATGATGCGGCGCGTCAAGTATCACACCCGCATATGAAGCACCAAGCTCGCTCCACATGTGCGCTGTATAGTTGTAGTTATGCGAGGTGTAGGTTGCATCACCTGACGGCAGGTAGGCCGGGTTGGTTATTGTTTCGTATAATGAACGGTCGAAGTTATTGAACTGGTTCATTCCGCGTACAGCAGTGGTCAATGCGATGCTGTGCCTGTGGTTGATGCTGATCATACAACCCGGGCCATTTACCCTGGCATAGGGCGCCATTACGCTGAAAGTGCTGCTACCGTTATAGGTGAACATTTTATCAGTAGAACCATCGTTGAGCGCACCAATTATTCCGCCTTTGTTGTTGAGTGAGCCAAGATTATTGTCAACACCTGCGTTTGCAGAAATGATGTCAATAGTGAAACGTTCGCGGCTGTCGGCAATGATGGCCGGGTTGAGGTACAGCCCCTGTGTTCCGCTCCAGTTACCTGTAGCAGTTCCGAAATTGAACTGTGCAAACGCGTTCATGGAGAGCATTGAAAGCAGCCCTGCAACAACCGGCATCCTATAGTAAACCTTCCTCATGTGTATTACTTGTTTAAAAATGTGTGCACTAAAGTAATAATAAAGTTCTAAAAATGTTATAGTTGGCCGAAAATACTTGGGGTTTAACGACAATTGCCTACGCTATTTTCGACTTATGCACTAACCCCTGGCTTTGATCGGCACAAATCCGCCCAGGTAAACGCCTGCGCCATACTGATGGTTGCTGAAGAGCGCCAGCATATCATCGCTGCCAATAAAAAAGCCGCTAAACCGAATGCCAACTCCCAGCTTCATATCATGAGCCAGCGCACTGTAGGTGATTGGCAAGGCAACGCTGAGCAGACGGGTATCGTAACGAGGGGTAAGTGTAATCTGGTTATAATATGAGTTTCCGAAATTCTGGCGGTTTGCAAGGTTGCTGATAAAAAGGGCATTTACGTAAAAACGTTCATTCACCTGGTAGTCCGCGCCTATGATCAACGTTGTTGGCATATGTACTTTTGCTGCTGCAGAAGAAGTATCTATGCTGAAGCCCTGCTGCTTCATATAATTTTCGAATGCCGTTGCATCGCCGGAATTATCAGACAGTCCATCGCCGGTGATGGAACCATTGCCTTTGATATTAATGATGGCGCTTTTTTTTCTTGTGTATTTTATTGCCCCCAGATCAGTTACAGCCGCAGAAAAAACGAGGTCATGCTCCTGCTCTCGTTTATAAACCACCCCTATATCTCCGCCTATACCTGTGCCCGCCGTGGCACCAAAGAATTTACTAAATAGGTTTGAAGCGTTGATGCCATTAAATACAGCTGTGCTGTCATTAATTACATTACTTGCAAATTCAAGGTCGGAATGCGACGCATAAAAAGAATCGGCGTCGGAAAAATAGTTGACATCGAAATTATTTCCTTTAAGGCTGATATAGCCAACACCGCCGAGACGTCGCAACGTTACGCCCACTTTCAATTGATTGCCGCCATTATCTAATACGACACCAGCATAAGAAAGCGCGATCTCATTCCACATATGGGCTGTCCAGTTAAATTTCCGGCTGATAAAGCTGTAGTTCTGGCTGGTTACCCCTGCGGTATTGGTGATGGTATTGTAAAGCGACTGATCGAAATTGTTGAACTGATTCATAACCCTGATGCCTGTGGTAACGGCAACGCTGTGTTTAGGGCCAATGCTGACAGCAATGCCTGGACCATGCACTGTCAGCTCTGGCAATATCATGCTGAAGTTCTTTTTACCTGAATTCGTAAAGATGCTGGTCGATCTGTCTGTAGAGTCGCTGTTACTGTTGTTCAGCCCCCTGGAGATACTCGCAATTCCAGACGTGCCGAGGTTGTTGTCAACCCTTATGTTGAATGACATAAGATGCACGCAGAACATCTGGCCATCGTCCACCAGGTTAGCCGGATTCAGGTACATGCTGCTGGTCCTGTTGAAATTGCAGGTAGCAACGCCCAAGAAGCGTTGCGCGTTACTATTGATGGTAAATAGAGTGAGCAATAAAAAAGCAAATAACGATCTTCTAATCATACGCTCCCCTGTTTGAGTAAAGTTATGATTTATTTTAATCTGCCAATGTACGCTTATATAGCTGTATCACATTTTCCAATCCGTAGTACAGTGCATCTGATATCAGCGCATGACCGATGGATACTTCGAGCAGGTTCGGGATTGACTGCTTAAAGAAGTGAAGGTTCTCGCGGTCCAGGTCGTGGCCCGCATTCAGGCCGAGGCCGCTTTGCGCTGCGACGGTTGCGGCTTTTATATAAGCCGCGATTGCTGCGTCTTTGCCTTTGGGGTAGTTTTTTGCATAGTCCTCGGTATATAGCTCAACACGGTCCGCGCCGGTATCAGCAGCAGCAGCGGCCATGCGCTCCACCGGATCTATGAATATCGACACCCGGATACCAGCATTCTTAAATACACCGATGATACGCTGCAGGTATGCTTTCTCCTTTATCGTATCCCAGCCGTGGTTAGAGGTGAGCTGACCGGGGCTATCAGGCACCAATGTCACCTGCGCCGGTTTAACTTCCAGTACCAGGTTCACAAATTTATCTTCAGTAGGGTTGCCTTCTATATTGAACTCTGTAGTTATGATCTTACTAATCTCGCGTACATCGTTATACCTGATGTGCCGCTCATCTGGCCGGGGGTGCACAGTTATGCCGTCTGCGCCAAAGTGCTGGCAGTCAATGGCAGCCTTTACCACATCGGGGTTGTTGCCACCACGGCTGTTTCGAAGTGTGGCTATCTTGTTTATGTTTACAGAAAGCTTGGTGGGCATACTAATATCCTTTGTTTATTATAATTTGCAAAGGTGAAGAAAATGAAATTAAACAAAGCCCTTTATTTCTCATTGAGCTGGCTGGTGTATTTATTTATTGCCAGTTGCAGCCGCACCATTCCAACCGATTCTAAAAACGTTTTTCATTTAAATATTTCTTCCGGCTACCTGGAGTCGCTGGACCCGGCATTCGCCAAAGACCTGAATATGATGTGGGTGGACCACATGGTATATAACACGCTCGTGGAGACTGATGAGCATTTATTTACTGTTCCTTCGCTGGCAAAAAGATGGGAGGTGAATGAAAGCGGCCTCGTCTATACATTCCATCTAAGGGATGATATTTATTTCCACGACAATGCGCTTTTTGATGGCGGGAAGGGAAGAAAGATGACTGCGCATGATGTGGTATATAGTTTCAAGCGCATTATAGACGCAAAAACGGCATCATCCGGCGCATGGATCTTTAATGGCAAAGTAGCAGAAGCGAATCCTTTTGTAGCGGTTGATGATACAACATTGCAGATAAACCTTCTCGCACCCTTCCGGCCACTGCCCGAAATACTGAGCATGTCTTATTGCAGCGTGGTGCCACATGAGGTGGCAGAACACTGGGGTAAGGACTTCCGCAACCATCCCTGTGGAACAGGTCCGTTCTCCTTCAGCTACTGGGATGAGGGAAATGCGATGAACCTCTTGCGCAACGAACATTACTGGGAAAAGGATAGCACCGGGGCATCGCTTCCATACCTGGCAGCCGTGCAGCTTTCGTTTGTGGATAGCAAGGCGACAGAGTTCCTTCTGTTCCGGCAAGGCAAGGTGGATTTTGTAAATGGTGTGGACGGCTCTTTTAAAGATCTCCTGATCTCGAAGGACGGTAATCTTAAGAAAGAGTTTCAAGACAAATTCCACCTGGATAAAAGCACTTATCTGAATACGGAATATATCGGCTTCCTGACGGATACGACCAGCAATGTGATGAAGGATGAACCCACACGCAACCCGTTGGTGCGGCAGGCGATCAACTATGCTATAGACCGGCATAAGATCGTTACCTATTTTAAGAACGGCATGGAGATACCTGCTACTGAGGGCTTTATTCCTGCAGGCATGCCGGGCTATGATCCAAATGCAACGTATGGTTATCACTATGATCCCGCAAAAGCGCTGAAGTTACTGGCAGCGGCAGGCTACCCTAATGGCAAAGGACTGAAGCCGATAAAAATACTCTGCCCCAATAACTTTGAAGATATTGTAAACTTTGTTGCCAGCGAGCTGCAGGAAGTGGGCATAACCGTGAGCATTGACCTGATACAACCTAATATACTTAAGCAGCAAATGAGCAAATCGCAAGCTGTGTTTTTCAGGGCACAGTGGCTGGCAGATTATCCGGACGCAGAAACGTACCTGGTTGTTTTCAACAGTCGTTTTCCTGCGCCGCCAAATTATACACGATTCAATAATCCCACATTTGACAAATGGTATGATGAGAGCCTGAACCTGCCGGATACAGCCCGGTGGTCAGTATACCGAAAAATGGACAGCCTGGCGATGAGCTTTGCACCCGTGGTGCCGCTTTACTATGACCGGTTGTATCATTTTACTCCCAATAATGTTACCGGCTTTCGGAGTAACCCCATGAATATAATAGATCTGAGAAGAGTGAGGAAGAAATGATTTTAGCGCGAAGTCCGGGAGTAGAGACCCCATGCATAGCGTCTCTACAACACACATTTTTTTGGTTCATTTCCCCGAACTTTGCGGCTCCGCGCCTTAGCGGTCAAACTGTATTTCGTATTTTTAAGCAATGCCCGAAACTATCTCCGATACACTGGATACATCGAATTCCATTTTCCAGAAAGCAGTGGCCTTTGTAAGGGACACAGAGGAAAATCTTTTCCTTACGGGAAAGGCCGGTACAGGTAAAACCACTTTCTTAAAATATATTAAGACACAGACCAGCAAGCAGTGTGCTATAGTAGCACCCACGGGTGTAGCTGCTATCAATGCCGGTGGTGAAACAATACACTCTTTTTTGCAATTGCCTTTCGGGCCATTTGTACCCGGCAGTGCAGGGGGCTTTGGGCGGCAGGGTGAGGGTACACAAGACAAGCATTCGCTGCTGGCTAATCTGCGACTACGCGAAACCAAGCTAAAGCTGCTTCGCCGACTGGACCTGCTGATCATAGACGAGGTAAGTATGGTGCGCTGCGACCTTCTGGACAGTATGGACCTGGTGTTGCGGCATGTGCGTAAAAACTGGCACGCACCCTTTGGTGGTGTGCAGATGGTGTTCATCGGCGATCTGTTTCAGTTGCCACCGGTAGCGCCGGAACAGGACTGGGAAATATTGAAACAGTTTTATGACAGCCCGTATTTCTTTGATTCTAAAGTGCTGCAACAGCACCCGACTTTATACATAGAGTTGAAGAAAATTTACCGGCAGAAGGAACAAGGCTTTATAGACATCCTCAACCGCATCCGTAATGGTAATGTGACCCCACAGGATATTGCGACCCTGAATGAACGCTTCGATCCAATGCCGCAAAAAGATGCGGGTTACATTATACTCTCTACGCACAACCGCATAGCAGATACCGTGAACCAGCAATCTCTGGAGCAGTTGCCAACGCCGGTGCACAATTTCACAGGCACCATTAAGAATGAGTTCAATCCAAAGAACCTGCCTACTGAGGAGGTGCTGCAACTAAAGGAGGGCGCACAGATCATGTTTGTAAAGAACGACCTGCAAACACCGAGGCGTTATTACAACGGCAAAATTGCGAAGATAAAAACCATTGATGCTGCGGGTATTTGGATCACGTTTCCCGGGGAGGAAGAAAATGAGCCGCTGCTGCTGGAGCTGGAGACCTGGAAGAATATGCGCTATACGCTGAACCCGCAGAAAGGAGAGATAGAAGAGGAAGAATCGGGTAGTTTTACACAGTATCCCATAAGGCTGGCATGGGCTATAACTGTACACAAGAGCCAGGGGCTTACCTTGCAGAAAGCTGTTGTAGACCTGAATCAGTCGTTTGCACCCGGGCAGGTGTATGTGGCGCTGAGTCGATGTACCAGTATTGACGGCTTAGTATTGCGCAGTAAGCTGAGCATAGAAAATGTGATCACCGACCGGCGGGTAGCCGACTTTGCCGAATCAGAACATGAAGAAGACGAGCTCGAAGAGCTACTGGTACAGAGCCGCCGCAAGGCACAGGCATCGCACCTGGGCAGGGTGTTTTCTTTTATGGACCTTATAGCTCATACCGAACAACTACTACCTGAAATACTAAAACGCAAAACAGGCCCCAAAGAAAAGAACCTAGAGCTACATGGAAAAATAGTTGTAACCCTGAAGCAAGCGCAAGGCCATGCACAGGGTTTTCAGAAACAGATAAATGTTCTTGTAGCCTCGCTAGATGACGCAATGCTGGAGGAACGGAAAAGAGCAGGGGTCTCTTATTTCTCACAACAGGTATTAGCGTCCACTATTGCATTGGTAGATGAACACATTGCTTCACTGGGCACCCTCACCAAAGTAGCCAAGCAGGTGAAAACATGGAAGGATCTGAACGTGCTGCTCAAGCAGAAACAGACAGAGATAAATGCGCTGGTGTTGACCCCAAACACCTAAATGGGCTTCGCTGGAGAATATATTTCAACTTTCTAACAATCTGTGGGTATTGATATTCTGTGATGTATAGAGGGCATGCTTAGTCGATCTACCCATGATAAACCCTTGATGCCACTATTATTCCATCCTTGATTTCCAATACCTCTGCTACCAGCATATCTGGTTCACCGTCTACTTTGCGGGTGTATTCCATAAAAATACGGGCTTCATTTGCGGTAAGGGTACTGGGTGTATAGCTTAGCGTAGGCAATCTGTCAAAAGCATCTTGCCACCAGGCTCTGAGTGCGAGTTTGCCGCTAACCATACCGTTTGTTTCGGGCTTCCGTATCTTTAGTTTGGGGCTGTAATGCTGTGCCTCATCGTGGTATAACGCCAGCAGTTTTTCCAGGTTGTGCTCATTGAAGGCTTCAAACCATTTTGTGGCGATTGTTATGTTGGGATGATTTTGTGTCATTTTTATGCAGCTTGTAGTCCCAAACGTAAATTTAGTCAGTATGCCTTTGGAAGGAAATAAACAGGCCTAATTGGGCTACTAACAGGTACGTTTCAGAAGCTATCGAAAGCCAATTGCCTGGATTGGTAACCTGATCAATTCATCTTTGCGGGCACCACCATATGGAATTCAGGAATATTAACGATGACTTTTCTTCTGTTCACAAGATTTTCCATCATATAGGTACCATACATCTTGCCTATTTCGCTATGAAGATTCACGCCGGATGTGTATTGGTAGCTGTTGCCAGGCTGAATAACGGGTTGCTGACCAACAACACCATCACCTTCCACTTCGCGATGGGTTCCATTGCTGTCTAAGATATGCCAGTGGCGGCTTATGAGCTTCACAGGGTGGCTCGATAAGTTCTCAATAGTAATGCGGTATGCGAACAAATGTTCGTAGTTCAGCGGGTTAGATTGTGCGGGCTGGTAAGAAGTTTCTACGATGACGCTTACGCCTTCTGTCACTTGTTGTACCATATGTTACTAACGGTTAGTTAACCAAAGTTAAGTATAAATTATTTTATTTAATCAGTTTCCAGGCAAATTTTTATTACATCCATTATCAGGTCTCTTTCGTATCCTTTTTGCGCCAGGTAGCGGTATAGTTTCCCTTTTTTTGATAGCATACTTCTGTCCCCTTTTATTTCGGCAGTCTTCTTGAATGCCAATTTATTTAATGTGTTTTCGTAATCATCGGGCGGAATCTCTGTCATGGCCTTTTTGATACAATAATCAGAGATTTTACGCAATTTTAGTTGTTGTTTTATCTTTTCCCGGCCCCATTGCTTCATTCTGAATTTACCACCGGCGAAGGCACGGGCAAAACGCTCTTCGTTTAATACGCCTGTTTCTATAAGGCCGGCAAGCTGCCGCTCCACCTCAGGTGTAGTGAAACCTAGTTCATAGAGCTTGTTACGCACCTCCATGTGGCAGCGTTCCTGGTATTTGCAGTAGTGCAGAATAGCTGCCTCCAAACCCAAACCTTTAAAAGGGCTTTCCCCTATTACTTCGCTCATGTTTTGCCTGAATAGAATACCTAAGTTTAAATCAGATGTATAAGCTAAATACCTAGTTCTCCTGTTACAAGTAGCTGCTGGTTTATCTCCCCATGTACACCATCAATATCTGCACATCACTTGGGTTTACTCCGCTGATGCGGCTTGCCTGACCCAAAGTGCGGGGTTTAATTTTGTTCAGTTTTTGGCGTGCTTCCGTTGACATGGACGTGAGTTTCTCATAATTAAAGGTTTCCGGGATCATTAATCCCTCCAGTGCCGACATCTTTGTTACCAATTCCTGCTCCTTTTCAATGTAGATATCATACTTCACCTGTATCTCGGCCTGCTCCAGCACCAGCGGATCTGCCTCGCCAATAGCTTCTCCCAGGCCTGGGATGGCAGCGATCATATCTTTTATACCTATTCCGGGGCGCAATAATAGCTTTATTGCCCTGGTTTTTTCAGTCAGCGGAGAGTCATTGTTATTTTCCAGCAATTTAGCCGCCATTTCCTGATCAATAGAAAAACCGGCAAGAATCCTTTTTATCCGGCTTACCTGTTCCTTTTTATCCTTCATCAGTCGGAGACGCTCATCGGATGCGAGTCCTATATCATGGCCAACCTGGGTTAGCCGGAAATCGGCATTGTCCTGTCGCAGCAAAGTGCGGAATTCTGCACGACTGGTAAACATGCGGTAGGGTTCGTCTGTTCCTTTATTAATAAGGTCATCTATAAGCACTCCTATATACGCATCGCTTCTTTGCAACACCACCGGCTCCTGGTCTTTTGCGTTACGGGCTGCATTTATCCCGGCCATCAGTCCCTGGCAGGCGGCTTCCTCATATCCGGTAGTACCGTTTATCTGCCCGGCAAAGAACAAATTCCGGATCAGCTTGGTCTCCAGGGTGAATTTTAACTGCGTTGGCGGGAAATAATCGTATTCTATTGCATATCCTGGCCTGAAAAACTTGCAATTCTCGAAGCCGGGTACCATTTTCAGCGCTTTATACTGCACATCTTCAGGCAAGGAAGTGCTGAAACCATTCACATATATCTCCACGGTGTTCCATCCTTCCGGCTCTACGAAGAGCTGGTGACGGTCCCTTTCGGCAAATCGGCTTATTTTATCCTCTATACTGGGGCAATATCGTGGTCCGCTACCCTTTATGCGGCCTTGATACATTGGTGATTGCTCAAAACCAGTTCTCAGTATATCATGAACTTCCGGGCTGGTGTAAGTAACCCAACAGCAACGCTGGGCTTTTGGTTTTACCCGCTCGATAGGAAGATATGAGAAGCCCACAACCTCTTCATCGCCATCCTGCATTTCCATTTTGGTATAATCCAGGCTTCTGCCGTCTATTCGGGGAGGTGTACCTGTCTTAAGACGGGCACTCTCAAACCCCATTTCCACGAGCTGTTCCGTAATACCGGTTGCTCCTTTCTCCCCTATCCTGCCACCGCCAAATTGCTTTTCCCCTATATGAATTACGCCGTTCAGGAACGTTCCATTGGTCAAAACAACGCATTTGCCCTTTATTTCCTGTCCCATTCCGGTAACAACACCCGTAATTGTTCCACGTGAAACAATTAAGCCATTCACCATATCCTGCCAGAAATCTACATTTGGTGTTTGTTCCAGCATCTCCCGCCATGTTGTGGCAAACAACATCCGGTCGTTCTGGCTCCTGGGACTCCACATGCCCGGCCCCTTAGACTTATTCAGCATACGAAACTGAATTGTACTTTTGTCGCTGACAATTCCGCTATAGCCTCCAAGCGCATCAATCTCCCTTACGATCTGGCCCTTTGCAATACCACCCATAGCCGGATTGCAGCTCATCTGAGCAATGGTCTGCATATTCATCGTAACCAACAGTACTTTACACCCCATATTGGCAGCAGCAGCAGCGGCCTCACAACCAGCATGCCCGGCTCCCACTACGATCACATCATATTCAGGAAACATAGCTGCAAAGGTAAAGAAAGAAAGGAAGATTTGGAGCGTGGCTCGCATGTCTATAGAAAACTCCTTTCATGTACAAAACTTGTTCCACGTGGAACAAAGTACCCATGATAAATACACAGAGCAATCGCACCAACTATAAACTAATCCACCCCTTTTGTTCCACGTGGAACAAAATAATTTCCGAACTTTAACAATAATCTATAAAATATTGCGTTATTTTGTATGAGGATGCAAATGCCAAATAAAATATTATCCTGCTCACTGTTGCTGTCATACCTTACGATAGCATCCTTTAGCGTTTTTGCCCAAAATAAAATAAAACAAACCAGCAAGAAAAAGGAGTATAAAACAACAATTGGCATTCAAACGGGAAAAGAGGTTCTATTTAATTCAACAAACAAACAGACCAAGATCCGGTATGGGAATAGCAAATCCCTTGTTTTAAGAAAGTGTTTGAATCCTCATTTCAAAGCAGAAGCCGGATTATGTTACAATACCCAACAGGATCAAAGCCTTAAATTGTTCCCTGATAAAACGTCCAATCACCAAAGTAATATTTCGCTACCTGTAACAATACAGTATTATTTTCTGCCTGAAAAAAACAGGTTACATCCATATTGCGGCGCAGGTATACAGGGAGGTATGTGCATCACCAACAACAGTCAACCAACCTATAATGGTATGGATGTAAGGCAAAACATTTCCGGTGGCCAGACAGACACAAAGTACATTACCATTCTATTTACTCAAGGTGTCACTTTCGAGGTAAATACCAAAATACAGGTCAGTCAATCTTTCCACTTTATCCCGGGAAATGCCAATAAGGTAATCGGCTTTGATCTGGGCATTGGCTACAAATTCCCCTAAACCCTAACAGGCAATCTTACGCTACAAACTGGATATCCGGGTTAAGAGTCCATTTTAATATTTCCATTCTTCAGTTAATGAAATCTCTTGCTCCCTTCCGGAAGCAATTCATCCATTCATTTACCATTACGGAGGCGTGCAAATGGAACATTTCCTATTCTCGAAAAGAATGAACTACAAAAATATCATGTTCCTCCCAACTAAGGCTACTAGAACTACAAAGTCGGCTAAGCGAATTTAGTATGCCCAATTAAAAGCTGTCAAAACCAACAAATCAATAAGCTCCAAAACGTCTAAGAACCTACTACTCTCAGCTCATATCAACAGAGCAAAAACTAACTGACACATCAAACAAATAACACCGGAAGGGAATAATGCAAAAAACAGGGTCAAATTCCAAAAATTCCTGGCTATATAACCTATAAATCGCAATTAGTAAAGTGGTTATAAATCGAACTCAATTTGCTACTAATACTTAAAACAATAAGGGCCGCCTCGAATGAGACAGCCCTTATAAAACAATATATATATAAATTATTTACTTAACAACAGTAAATCTCCTGGTCATTGCTCTGCCTTCAGCATTGATGATAAGGTAGTAGTTACCTGGCGCCAGTTTTGAAGTGTTGATCGTATAAGAATCATTCTGCACATTGTAGTGTGTGTCTTTGCTAACGAAACGGGCAAGACCATCGATGATCTCATAACTAACAGTTTTCTCATTCTTATCGAATGCTGCAGTTACATTCAACTGATCTTTCGCCGGGTTAGGGAACAAAGAAACATTCGCCAGCGGCTTACCATAAGCAACAGGATTTGAAGTTGTTGACATTATCTGCATAGATACTGATGGGATCAGGCCTTTCATATTGCTGTATACAAAGGAGTCAACAGAATTAATATAGGCAGTAGAAAACGCCGGAACGGGAGCATTACCAGAACCTTCGAAAGAATCTAAAGACACTTTAGAACCGGTAAATTCAATACTTGAATAATCAAGCAGATGATTACCAGAACCACCCATGTTTGCGTGATAACGGCCATAAACACGTGGGTAAGGATCCTGAACACCATCACAAGCCAGGAAGGTAGCAGAAGGAACATCAATTGCTACATAGTACCAGCTGCTTCCATCGAGCACCATGTTAGGGCCAACATTGTTACCGTTAGTGTCAGCGTAGATCGTCTGCACCAGTAAAGCGCCTGATGTATCATTAATACCATCCACATGCTTTGTACCTGACCCAACAAGGTATAACTCGCCATTAGCAACTATGCTATCTGCATCACCGCCAACACCGTCTGTCCATTTAAACACAAAAACATTTACATCAGATGGCAAAGGAGTAGAGATCGTCGTGCTGTTGATAGCTAAAGAGAACTTTACATTGGAAACAGAGAAACCAGAATTTGCAACATAATACATAGGGCCCCAAAGAAACTCAACACCACCGCCAAAGGATGTATAAATAGTCCTGATCGGCTGATCGTTAACAAAGTCATAGCGGCTCTTAGAAAATACATTGTCAGAAACATCAACCGTAACATCAAGCGTATTATCTGCAGGGAACTGGTCAATTGAGTCAGATTCTATTACATAGTGCGTTTTAACTGTACCGGTTACACCTGCACTCAATGAATATTCCGTTGTGTTGAACAGCGCCCAGATTGAGTCAACTGACGGGAATGAAGCAAGATCCACCTGAGAAGAATGAGGTGCACCGGCGCTACCGCCTGTTGGTGTGAAAGTCGTAGTAGACTTAAGTTTTACACCGGTAATAGTACTTGAACCATAGTTCGCAATAAATGCACCATCAAGCATGTTGTAAGGTGTTGGGTTGCCTGTAGCACCCAACTGTGATGCAGGAACAGCATTCGCATGCCACATTGCGGCTCCGTTTGGAACGAAACCAAGGTCGGCGTGGTTGCCCTGGCCCCAGGTAGTAATTGTAAGCGTAGGAATGATCCCTGCATTGTAGAAAGAATCCAAGAGGTCTCCGTCTGCTTTTGAGATCATAAAAGTTGGTATTGTAACTGAAGAACCAGAAGCGCCGGCACCCATACCGACAGGACCACCTGGTATGTTGTTAACGATAACACAAGCAATAGCTCCAGCATTCTGGCAAGCAAGGGCCTTAGCGCCAAACTCAACGCCACCACCGCGATATACAAACCCGATCTTCCCGGTCATAGACACAGTAATAATAGTATTCACAAGGCTATCACCAGGCTGAGGCATTACTATAGGCTGGTTAACAATAGGTGTAGTAATAATACCACCCCATTCAGTTGTAGCACCTGTTCCGTCATTAGAAACTGTGTACGCCTTATCACCGGCAGCAGCCAGAGGTGTAACTACTTCAAAACGCAATCCGACATAATCCGCATACCAGTTTGGCTGCGTAGCTGCGGTGCCAAGGGTATAGCTCCCGAATGCCAACGGGTGTATCTGCGCACTGGCATAACCAGCGACACCTACAACCAGGGCGGTAACAAAAAGTTTCCTAAAAAAGTTGATCTGCTTCATAAACGTTTTTTTTAAATTTGGAGTCAAGGTATAAATAATAAGCAATATTACCAAAATTTAACCCACTGCGGGTGAATTTTTTCAATTATATAGTTAATCAACTGTTAGTCTATCCACCAAGGCCCAATTGCTTACTAAGTGCCAGCATCCTTTCAATTGGTTTTTTAGCTGCCAACCTGAGCTCTTCTTCCATTAATATCTCGGGTTGCTCGTATTTCATACACAGATATAACTTTTCCAGCGTATTTAATTTCATATGCGGGCAATTGTTGCACGCACAAGCATTATCTGGAGGCGCAGCAATAAATGTCTTATTCCTTGAATTCTGTTGCATACTATGTAGTATGCCTGTCTCGGTGGCAACAATAAACATTGTAGCATCATCTGTCTCAGTAAACTTCAGCAACTGTGTCGTTGATCCTATAAAATCTGCAATACGTAACACCGCTTCCTCACATTCCGGATGAGCGATCAGTTTCGCCTCTGGATGTCTTTGCTTAAGCTTTGTTATCTTCTCCAGCGAAAATATCTCATGCACCATACACGCACCATTCCACAAAACCATATTTCTACCGGACTTCCTGTTAATGTAACCACCAAGATTCTTATCCGGTGCAAAAATGATCTGCTGATCCTTTGGCAGACTTTCCACTATCAATTGCGCGTTGGATGAAGTACAGATAATATCACTCAATGCTTTAATACCTGCAGAACAGTTGATATAGGAAATAACAAGATGATCGGGGTGCTTCTCTTTAAACGCACTAAACAGCTCGGGCGGACAACTATCGCTTAGTGAACACCCAGCTTTCAGATCCGGCAGAAGCACCTTTTTATTTGGATTGAGTATTTTGGCGGTCTCTGCCATAAAATGCACACCTGCAAATACAATAATATCGGCTTCTGTCCTAGCCGCTTGCTGAGCCAATCCCAGGCTGTCACCAATAAAATCTGCTACATCCTGTATATCAGGTTCCTGGTAATAATGCGCTAATATCACAGCATTCTTTGCCTTTTTTAACCGGTCTATCTCTTCGAACAGATCCAAAGTCGGGTCTATATCAATATCCAGAAAACCTTTCTGTTCCAGTTCAGCTAACTTTAACTCCTGCATGATCGTTTATTGGGTTTCGTTAATTCAAATCCAAGATACTCACACACCTATTAATAATAGTTTAAAATTTTTAAAGAATCTAACTACTATTATTAGGAGTGGGGGTATGGGGAATAAAAAAAGTTATTCCTATTGCAAATTAGAAGGTTTTGGTTTATTCACACCTTACTGTTTTATTATTAACACAAAAAAAGCAGTGGTAGCAATGAACTAACAGTAATATTGGGAATTGTTAATTCAAACTGCTGTTGGTAAAAATGCGAACCTTAATATCGTAGATGAGTGTGGAGAAGCCAGGAAAATAAAGGATAACCTGAAGAAACGCTTGTCCTTTAATTAGTTATCAAGCAAACCAAACTTTTCTACAGACAATAACCCATACTTATCCACACCCAAAATCTACTAATTTTTGGAAAATACGGAAACCGAATATACATGTAAAAACTTCATGCCACAATAGAACACCAGCCGATTGGTTGGCTCAAGGCGAGGAAACCAATATCTATGAAAAAGTAGCGGATAAAGTTTTTTTTTAAAAATAAATGCCGGAAATATGGGAATAACTTGTGCAAAATCTATTTTTCGCATAAATTTGCCGTCCTTTATAAAAAATAACACAAACCTGCAATGTCTGTAATTCAAACGATTAGAAATAAATATGGAAAGATCGCCGGCGCAGTGATAGCGATCGCGCTCGTAGGCTTTATCATATCGGATGCTCGCAACGGCTCATTCGGCAGTTTTTTTGGAGGCCGTGATTCCGATGTAATGAAAATAAACGGCGTTAAGATAGATCCTAAGGAATATAGCGCCCGCATCAAAGAATACGAAACGCTTTCGATGATGTATAATAAGGTACATTCCCTTGATGATGCCGGCCGCGCACAGATCGATGAGCAGGCTGTACAAAGCATTATAGAAGAAGTGGTGATCGGTGAAGAATGTGATAAACTGGGTATACAAACATCGGAAGATGAGCGGAAAGAAATGATCTACGGACCGAATGTGGATCCGATGATCGCAAACTTTACACTCGAAGGGCAGCCTATATTTATTAACAGGGAAACACACCAGTTTGATGCCACAATTATTAAACAATTTGAAAAAGAGATAACCGAACAGGCGCAGAAAGTAGATCCCCAGGGAAAATACAGAGAGCAGTGGGAAACTGTAAAAAAATACGTAACCCGTAGAAGCAGGATCAACAAATACCGGATCATGTTGTCTAACACGGTCAACGTTCCTTTTTTTGTTTCTAAGCACACAGCTTCCGACCAGGGCGCAATGGCTGCTATCAAATATGTAAAGGTGCCGTTCTCTGTAATAGCAGACAATGATGTGAAAGTAAGTGATGAAGATATCAAGGACTTTATGGGCAAGCATGCCGCTATGTTTCATGCAGACGAACCAACACGTTCTATTGAGTATGTATCATTTGAGATCAATCCTTCTTCTGCTGATACAGCACGTGTACTTACTGCACTCGCCGAACTGAAAAATGACTTTGTAGCCGCTAAAGAAAAAGATAACAAGAACTTTGTAAACGGTAAGACCGATGATGCTAATGCATATACTGAAGCCTACCTTAATAAAAAGACATTTACTTCACGTTATGCAGATTCAATAATGGAAGCTCCGGCAGGCAGCGTCTATGGACCATACTTCGAGAACGGCGGTTATAAGATGACAAAAATCGTGGACAAGAAAACGCTTCCGGATTCTGTAAAGAACAGGCACATACTGGTACTTACAAAAGCACAAGGAAATGATATTGCTACCGACAGTGCGGCTAAAATGAAATTAGATAGCGCGATCGCAGAGCTGAAAGCCGGTGTGAAGTTTGACTCAGTTGTTCAGAAGTACTCTGTGGATGACGGTAGCAAAGACAAGGGCGGAGAAAGCACAGTGACGTTGATCCAAAGGCCGGGAGTTCCAAAGGAATTTGGTGATTTCATTTTCGAAGGTAAAACCGGCGAAACAAAAACTGTAAAAGTTTCCAACGACAACTTTGCAGGATACTATTATATTGAGATAATGGAACAAACAGGCATAGCGCCTGCTGTTCAGACCGCAACGATCGTTAAGAACCTGGCCCCAAGCGACAGCACGGTAAATGCGATCTATGCAAAAGCAAATGAATTTGCCGGCAGAAATACAACACCTGAACTTTTTGACGCAGCAGTGAAAAAACAGAGTTATGACAAGCGTATAGGCGACAACGTAAAAGTTACTAATTTCACCATCACAGGCCTCGGCCCATCGCGTGAAGTTGTGAGGTGGATGTTTGGCCACAAAGTGGGCGATATCTCAGCCGTCTTCCAGTTAGGCCAGCAGCGCTATGTTGTTGCAAAACTTATTTCTATTGCTGATAAAGGCCTGGTGCCACTTAGCCCAGCTAACCGTCCGCAGATAGAACAAAAAATAAGGGAGGAAAAGAAAGCAGACCTGATAGCCAAAAAGTATTCCGGTTCACTTGATGCAATTGCATCAGCATCGGGCCAGCAGGTGCAGCAGTCAGATTCTGTGGTGGCCGGTGGCGGATACATACCGAACCTGGGTTTTGAGCCGAAAGTGATCGGTTATGCCTTTAACAACGGTTTACAGCTAAATGCTGTTTCCCCGGGTATTAAAGGAATGGGTGGTGTTTACTTTATCTCTGTGCTCAACCGTAACGTAACGCCATTGCCAACAGATCAGAATATGCTGATGCAGATGTTAGGCCAGGCGCGTTATAACCAGCAAATGCAGTTGATGAATGGTGCAAACCAGGTAATACAGCAAGCTATTGTTAAAAAGGCTGAAGCGACATATAATGTCGATAACTTTTGATCGGTAAAAACATTTTTTATTAGAAAGAGGTTGTTTGAGAGAACAGCCTCTTTTTTTTAGAATGAAAATCGATTTTTAGTGGTTAATTATAAATTTTGTAATTTGGAGTAATGAGCGAGCGTATTATAACACTATTTGGGGAAGAAATAATTCCTGAACAGGTAAAAGCCGTAGGGAAGAGCCGCGTTAAAAAAAAGCCGGAGGAAAAAAAAGAAGAAGCGCAGAACGATGAAGCACCGGCAGAACCACAACAAACGATCACACAACTGGCGAGTGAACCAGCGCCGGTTGCAGCAACGCAAACGACAGTAGCTGAGCCCGAAAAAGTGGCCATCATTCCCGAAGACTGGGACGGCGATAAAAAATACTATTCTATAGGCGAGGTGGCCGCACTGTTTAAAGTGAAGACATCCCATATACGCTTCTGGACCAACGAATTTAAACTGAAGGTACGGACGACTCGAAAAGGTGACAGGCTCTTTACACCCGAACAGATACGTGAGCTGCGGGCCATTCATCACCTGGTGAAAGAGCGTGGTTTTACCCTTACAGGGGCAAAAGCAAAGCTGAAAGCGCAAAACAAAATGGATGTGGAGACAATAGACCTGAAGCAATCCCTGCTCCAATTGAGAAACAAACTACTCATCATCAGGAACCAAATGATCGGCTAGCTGGTTTCATTTATCAGCGTTTACTCAAATGAATAAGATGAAGAAAATATTTTTTGCCTTAATGCTGCTCATAAGTATTAATGCAATCGGGCAAAGCCAGACATATAGTGTATCAAAAGACACTGTTGATGGGGGTGTTGTTTTTAACGGACTGATCACGCTGGATGATCTCAGCAATGAAGCTTCTTTTAGTTGGATGAAAAGCGGCATTGAAGATTACAAACCATATGCAAGTGCTGTTGATTTTCTGAGAACGTACCTGAAAGACTATTCATTGGTTGTCTTCATGGGCACCTGGTGCGATGACTCGCAGAACCTGATACCCAGGTTGGCAAAAGTATTGAAGGAAGCAGATTTCCCGCTCGCGAAACTATCACTTTATGGAACGGACCGCGCCAAAAAAACGAAGAGCAGGGAAGACAGGCAGTATGATGTGGAGAAAGTACCAACGATTATAGTGTTCAAAAAAGGAAAAGAAGTAGGACGTATCACCGAAACGGTGAGGAAAAGTATAGAAGACGATCTCTCTGCTATCATCGCTTTTTGACCGGGAAACCTGAATTGTTTCTTATAGACCAGATCGGGACACCTGCAAACTTTAGACATTCTTATTTAATTTACACTCAACAGCTGTTATGGAATTACCGGAACATTTAACCATCGACCATTTAATAAAAGGGCGAGATAAAATAACACTTTCTGATGCAGCCAAAGGCCGCATATCCCATAACCGTGCATACCTGGAAAATGTGTTGAAAGACGGAAAGACACACTATGGCATTAATACAGGTTTTGGCTCCCTGTGCAATGTGCGTATCGGCGACCACGAGCTGGAGCAACTGCAGGAAAACCTGGTGTGCTCACATGCCTGCGGAATGGGCGATGAGGTGCCGGAAGAGATAGTGCGCCTTATGTTGTTGCTGAAAGTACACGGTCTGAGCCAGGGATACAGTGGCGTTAGGGTGGAAATAGTGCAGCGGCTGGCCGATTTTTATAACCGTGGAATATCGCCGGTAGTGTATGAACTGGGTTCGCTTGGTGCGTCCGGCGACCTGGCACCGCTGGCACATTTATGTATGCCGCTTTTCGGGAAAGGAGAAGTGAGGTATAAGGGCGGGAAAATGCCTGCTGCGGAGGCTTTGAAAGCGGAAGGGTTGGAACCGATAGCCCTTGGTGCAAAGGAAGGCCTCGCGCTGCTCAATGGGACACAGTTCATGAGTTCGTACATGTCCTGGTCGTTGATGCAATCGAAGAAACTGCTGGAGTGGGCAGATACTATTGGTGCCATGTCGGCCGATGCCTTTATGGCGAAAGATGAACCATTTAAACATCCGATACACCGTGTGCGCCCACACAAAGGTCAGATTGCCACGGCGCAAAGAATATTGAATTTGCTGTCAGGTAGCGAGATACAGCACCTTCATAAATCACAAGTACAGGATCCGTATTCCTTCCGGTGTATGCCGCAGGTACACGGCGCAACCAATGATGTGGCTGATACTGTGACCAATGTGGTAGAGACAGAGATCAATTCGGTAACAGATAATCCAATCGTATTCCATGATGAGGATGCGATAATGAGCGGCGGCAATTTTCATGGCCAGCCACTGGCATTACATGCCGACTTTATGGCCATAGCGATGGCCGAGATCGGGAACATCTCGGAGCGCAGAACCTACCTGCTGGTAAGTGGGCAGCGTGGGCTGCCGCCTTTCCTGGCTCCTAATGCGGGCCTGAACAGCGGTTTTATGATCGCACAGTATACGGCAGCAGCGATCGTAAGCCAGAACAAACAATTTTGTACCCCTGCATCTGTAGACAGCATAGTAAGCAGCAACGGGCAGGAAGATCATGTGAGCATGGGCGCAAACGCAGCTACCAAGCTGCGCCGCGTGGTGCAGAATGTGCAGCGTGTACTGGCTATAGAGTTACTTACTGCAGCACAGGCGCTGGAGTTGAGGCGCCCGCATAAATCATCTGCTGCGATCGAACAGATCTGGACCAACCTGAGGAAAGTAGCATCATTTATGCCGGAAGACGATATACTGCATGATAAGCTGATGGCAGCAGAGCGGTTTCTCGATGCCCCGGTAACAGCTGTCGCGTGAAGGGGAACCGGTGGTTGAACTTTTTCCGAAAGAACAGATAAATGGTTTAATGAGCGATTCAAAAGAACATGAGTGAAGTAACAAGAGAAAGCCCCCGGCAACCTAACGGCAAACATGTAAGTGGGTTTGGGGGTAACTATATCGTTTTTCAGTGCTATGGAAATAAAGCTATTTTCCTGGAGTGCGCATATGCGCTGTTGTCGCTGAGCCGCCAATGTGAACCGGAAGATCTTGCCAATACCGAAGTATGGATATACACCGACGATCCCGCATGGTTCAGCTCTTTTAAGGATTGTCCGCTGCCGCTGCACTACCGTAAGATAGATGAGGCCACTATAAAGCAATGGAAAGGAAAAATAGATTTTGTACATCGTGTAAAAATTGAATTGCTCAAAGATTTTGTAAAAGACAGGCATGGTAACATATTGTATGTAGATACGGATGCCGTATTTACAGGGCGGCTGGCACAGGTGTTCAAAGATATTAGCGCAGGCAGACAGTTTATGCATGTAAGAGAGGGTGTGGTTAGTGAACGTGGCAACAGCATATTTGCGAAACTTGATACCTATTTACGAAAGAACGTTTCGCAAAAAGTGAACGGCACGCCTGTTCATGATCTTGCGATGTGGAATGCAGGTGTACTGGGGTTTAACACAAAGGACAACCACCAGCTCGATGAAGTACTTGCGTTTACGGATAACCAATACCCTAACTTCCCCAAGCATATAATGGAGCAATTTGCATTCTCTGTTTACTTTCAGCAGGCGGGCAATGTGAAGGCAGCGGCACCATACATCACCCACTACTGGAACCTGAAAGAAGTGAGACCATTGCTGGCTTCTTTTTTTGAGCACTTCAAAAACCGCAGTTGGACGGAGCTTGTGTGCTACAGCCAACTGATACAAATGCCGGTGCTCATGCAGGAAAAGGGAAACTTCTATAGCAACCGTAGTATAAAAAAGGCGTTACAAAAGGTCCATTGGCTACCTGTGCAACCTGACTGGAATGAACTATCAAAACAACTATAGCGGCTAAGATCTTTTCAAACGAAAGTCCTCAACCCTGGAATCAGGGGCGCGTTAATATGTTAACCAAAGTATCTATTGCTGCCTGGTTTCCCCGATCGTTTATGGATTGATACAGATCCTCTTTCTCCTGCTGCGTAAGATGAAAGTTGAGCGCGGCAATCTTATCGGCCTTCTTGGGCACATACTGCAGCGTGACGAACCGCATTTTTCCATTGAGATAGTAAGGAGCAAAATCTTTGAAGAGCCCCTGCGAATAAGACTGAAATGCTTCCCACTTATTTTGTATCACAAACAAAGGATCGGCAACCATTTTGGCGAGTGACCGGGACTGATCTGAGAGGGTGGTAACTTCGTTTTCGCGGGTATCGCGGATATCGAGGAATATAGTTTCGCTGGTATTCTCCAGCAGCCATTCCCGCATCACAAACAGGTAGCGATTGGCGAGGTCGGCGCCAAAATTATCCCGGAGGCCTGCATCCATAATGTTCATACGAGGTATGCTGGGGAGCTTCACAACAGGGAGCACATATGGGAATGTGGCGTTCATACGGAGGGCCGAGGTAATACGAATGTTGTATGGGTCCTGGTTGGGGAAAAACTCAGCGAAGTCTATAGCATCTATGGGTGGTGTGGCGCTGGCCAATGAATACTCCGGCTGGGTGAGATAGCCAAGCGGCTGGCCGGAGATCATAAGCCGCCGGCCATCATTGACAATGGTGCCATTGATGACGAGCATGGGTATACTGCCATCTGCCTCGCGGGGGCGGAAATAGCCAATGTTCTTATCGAGCAAGCCCTTTGTATTCCGCACCAGCTCCTGCTCCATAGCGTAACCCCTGTCGCGGGTATAGGAGTACCCTGCGATGTTGATCTTGTTGAACGGGGATATGAGGTCTACGCTGGCAAAGGAAAATATGATGGCATTCAGCAGGTCCTTGCCTACATTTTCCTGGTAGACAGGAGCATAAGGGTCTTTCAGAATTCCTTGCTGAGCCGCATCATGTATGCTGCGCCAGTAGGTGGCGCCGATCATGCCGCCGGACGCGCCGGTGATGAGCACTGTGTTTTTGAACAGCCGGCCGTGGCTGGCGCTGTCTATGTATTGCAGGGTGCGGAAGGTCCAGTAGGCAGAGCGGGTGCCGCCACCGCTTACGGTGACAACAACCAGGGGGGGCTTAGCAGAATCTGTGCTCACCCGGCTCTTCCATTTATTGAGGCGGTTCTCCTCTGTCTTTTTATCTGCAGCATAGCGCTGCGGTGTGAAGCTGGACTGCAGGTGGTTGTAATCATATACCGGCTGCTCGCTTTCCGGGTTGTGATAATTAAGGCCATAGGCGATGCTCCGGAGGTCGAACAGTTTTATCTTGACCATCAGTGAGAGCACCACGACGAATATGATCCAGCCGATGGCCTCCCAGCTTTTCATGAAATACTTGAATGCACCTACAATACCCATAATTATTGCGAACAGGAGCAGGAAACCGGCTCCTGCGGGTACCCTGAGCAGTGGCCGCTCCATGAATATGCCCATGAGCAGCAGCAATACGTAGGCGATAATGGTGGCGAAGATCACGTTGCGGTGGTGCCTGCGCAGCACAGTATTCATCACCCGGGGGTGGTAGGGTTCCAGGTCGGCATTCTTCTCTATTCTCAGTCTCCCGGAAACGTATGACCTGGAGGGAAGTATGTCTAATTCGTAGTCGAGTGAATCGTATGGTATAAGCTCACGGATGCGCGACGGGTTGGTGATGGTGGTAAGCAGGGTTTTAAAAAAGTCGCGGCTCACCCTGAAGAAGTAGAGGAATGAGATAAAGATAATGACGCACATGCCCAGGTAGAAGCCCAGTTGCAGCATGATGATCGTCTTCATGGGGGCATGCTCATCTATAAGCTGGTAGCGGATGGTGGTGGTTGAATAAAAGTCGAGGAAGAAGAGGGGGATAACGGAGTTGTTGTAACAGTAGACCACGAATGCATGCCTTGTAGCGCCCATGTAGGGGATGCGCTTGCTGTGGATGATGAATGTGGTGATGTGCCACATCATGATGAACACGCACATGGCGCAGCCCAGGAGCATCATGCTTACAAAACTGATATTGCCCAGGTACTCGGGCGCCAGGAAAAGTGATGAGGCGCCAAAATGGGAAGCAAAATTGCCGGTAACCGTAAGAAACAGGATGAGCCAGAAGATGAGCAACACCTGGTATTTACGGAAGTGCAGCAGCACCAGTTGGACTGGCAGGAAGTAGTATAAGCCGCTGAGCGCGCGTTTTATCAAAATATTGCGTTTAGATGTTAAGCTACAAAGTTTTCTGTATATGCACCGATTCTTTTTGCAGGGTTACTGATAACAAGCCCGGACGAAAAAGAACCGGGGCAAAATTTGCGGCATATTATTATAAGTGGTACAATTGCCATGCACCTGGTTAAGGGCGCATAAAAAGTATACAATGGGTTTTTACAATGCCGGCCTGGTACCTGCTGAACTGGCGATAGTGAAGCAGCTACAGACTGAGATCGTGGGTACGCTGCGCAATGCTGCTGCCAAGACAGGTAAGGGTATGGGCAAGACAGCGTGCAGGAGGTGGTTTGGCGATGACAGCGAGGCATGGATGGCCGAGCTGCAGACCAGGCTGAACACGCTTGCCGGTATGATCAACGTGAAGCAGATAGCCGTTTCGTTCTCACGGCTTGACGGCCGCTGCGGAAAGGAACTTGCCGATGCTATGCGATCAATAACCGGCTTGCCACCCAACCTAGCCGAAGCGCAAAACCCGATGACCACTGGCGAGAACCGCAATTTCAGGATATTGCTAAATGCAACTGCCTGGAAAGCGGCTCCGCAATACCGACCGTTCAAACAACCGGCAAACAGCAAGTTCCAGATGCTGGTGCATGAATGCTCCCACCTTTTCCTGGACACGGAAGATGATGCCTATGGCATTCGCCTGTGCCAGATGATAGCCGCAGATGACCCTGAGACTGCCAAAATCACCGCTGATAACTGGGGGTACTTTGTGGAGGAGTTCAGGTGATTTTAATCTGAAAATGTGCAGATGTGCAAATTTGAAAATGTTTCATGTTGTTAAAGTTATTGGTTGACATTAATGGTTATTTACATTTCCTGGTTCGAAGCTCATTACAGGATATTATTACCCCCTACCCGATAGTCCGGTAGGCAGTTTTCGAAGTACTATCGACTTTTCAATTGCCCTTGCCTCAGTAAAAAGTTTCTTGAGGGGTGTTTTGTTTGTGCCGTCTAAGACGATTCAGGACAGGCTCTACGTAACCATGTGTTGTAATTTTTTGTTATACGGTATTCAAATATCACATTTTCTCCAAAAAAAAGTTTGCACAGATTTTTGTTGATAATCAATGATCTAAGCGAAAAAAATATCACATTTATATCACAAGAATATCACACTGTTTCGCTTTTTTCACCTTGTGCATCTTCATGAAATACGTATACGTTGGTTAGGTAATCCTGATTTTTGTTTACTGCCATCGGTTATCGATTTCGCGGATCGTATTGTTTGTATCGTCACGAAAAAGTTGAGACCGTTGGAAGTTGGTATTCGTCAATGCCCCATTTCCAGATAAATAAAAAATGTAGAGAGATGGGGTATTTGATAATTTCAAAGTGTTGATATGCAGCCGATTATGTATTAAGCGATGTCCCGTTTGCGCCTCACTCATGCCCCGTGTTCAGTCGGCAGTTTTGCTGTTTACCCCAATCCTGTTTTTTGTTTAACCGCCAGTTGCCGGTAGGCAGGGGCGCAGAGACGTTATGGCTATTGGTTT
>CANJQU010000007.1 GCA_947476485.1 Chitinophagaceae bacterium | reverse complement strand
TATGTGCAGGAGCGCTGAGCAATATGCATAACGGAACAATTGGCGGTACATGGAGCAGTAGCAATACGGCTGTAGGTACAATAAGCGCTTCAGGAGTTCTTACCAGCCTCATACCTGGTACAACTACGGTTTCTTACACATTGCCGAGCGGTTGTGTGAGCACAGCTACGGTAACGGTTAATCCGGTACCGAGTGCGATCAATGGTAACGGCCCTGTATGTGTGGGCGGTACACTTGCCCTCAGTGATGATGTCACCGGCGGTACATGGTACAGCAGCACAGGTGTTGCAACAATAGACGGTTCAGGTAACGTTACCGCAGTTGCAATTGGTACAGCTGGTATTACTTATACCACTGGTGCTGGTTGTACAGCTACGACAGTCGTAACCGTAGGCGCTACGCCTGCGCCGATCACCGGTACCCTGGTGGTTTGTGAAGGAGGTACAACAATATTAAATGATGCTACACTTGGTGGCGTATGGACCAGCTCCACAGGAGAAGCAACAGTCGTTGGATCCAGTGGGGTGGTTACAGGTGTTACAGCAGGTACAACCACGATCAGCTATACACTTGCCGGTTGCGGAACTATTACTGTTGATGTGACGGTGAATGCAGCGCCTGCCGCGATTACAGGAGGTGGTATAGTATGCGTAGGCAATGCTATCAGCCTGTCAGAGTCGACAGGTGGCGGTGTATGGAGCAGCAGCAACGGCCATGCTACTATTGATGGATCAGGTAACGTGACAGCTGTAAGTGCTGGCACAACCACGATTTCATATACAGTGGGCGGTTGCTCAGCAACAACAGTAGTAACAGTGACAGGCTTACCTGTAGCAATTACTGCACCATCATTCATCTGCCTTGGTTCAACTGTAACATTGTATGACGCTACGCCAGGTGGTTTGTGGAGCAGCAGCGATGGTGCGGGTATCATTACTATTGGTACAGGTACCGGGATTGTTACTGGTATTGGCATCGGTACGGCTTCGATCACATACAGTATCGGCACAAGCTGTAGTGCAGCAACTATACTCTCTGTTAATGTCGCAACATCTCCGATCTTTGGTTCATTGGACGTTTGTATCGGTACAAGTACATTGTATACTGATGCAACTTCTGGTGGCGCATGGTCCAGCAGCAATAATGCTGTGGCCTCAGTAGGTACAGATGGTAGCGTTAACGGTGTATCAGTAGGTACAGCAACAATCAGTTATAACACAGGTGGATGTATTTCTACTCAGGTGATTACGGTAAACCCGGCACCTGCAGGTATATCGGGTCCCGGAGCAGTTTGTGAAAACTTAACGATTACACTTGGTGATGCAACCCCCGGTGGAGCATGGAGTACTACGAGTACGTATATTTCTCTGGATGGTTCTGGCCATGTAACAGGGTTGTTCTCTGGTGTAGCTACTGTGACCTACACTTCAGCGTTCGGTTGCTTCGTTACCAGGGACATAAATATTAACCCGGCGCCAACACCTATATTAGGTACGCTGACGGTGTGTGTGGGTGGATCGACGTTCCTCTCAGACGCTACGCCAGGTGGGGTGTCGTGGACAAGTAGTGATCCTTCGGTTGCTACAATATCTTACTCGGGTGCAGTAGCTTCGGCGGTATCTCCGGGTACAACTACAGTTACTTACTCCATTACAACAGGTTGTTTCACTACGGCTGTGGTAACGGTTAATACTCAGCCCGCGGCTATTACGAACAATTCACCTTTGTGTCAGGGTTCGTCAATAGTACTTAGTGATGCATCTGCAGGCGGTACTTGGAGCAGTAACAATACTGGTATAGCTACTGTTGGCACAGACGGAACATTGACCGGAGTGGCTGGTGGAAATGCAACAATTACATATGCAGTGTACGGGTCAGGTTGCCGTGCTACTACTGTAGTAACGGTTAATCCTGCTACGCCGATCAACGGATCACATCCGATATGTACAGGCGCTACTATGACACTCACTGATGCTACATCAGGCGGTACATGGAGCAGCGATAACACTGCGGTTGGTACAATAAGCGCTTCGGGTGTTGTAGCAGGTATCGGTGCAGGTACAGCAAATATTACATATACAACAGCAGCAGGCTGTACTTCTATGACGATAATCACTGTCAATGGTACGCCATCACCGATCACAGGAACAACTACATTGTGTGTAGGTGCAACAGTATCGCTGACAAATGCAGTTGGTGGTGGTGCATGGAGCAGCAGCAACGGCAATGCCACCGTAGATGGTTCAGGTAACGTGACCGGCGTAACTGCAGGTACGGCTATCATATCATACGGCGCAGGAGCGGGCTGTTCTGCAACAACGATCATAACTATCAATGCATTGCCTGCAGCAATTGCCGGTTCAAACTCGGTATGTTCAGGTTCAACGATTACTTTGAGCGATGCAACTACAGCCGGCGTATGGAGCAGCAGTGCAACAGGCACGGCCGCAATAAATGCGACAACCGGCGTCGTTACAGGAGGAACACCAGGTACGGCTACTATTAGCTATACTAAGGCAAGTACTGGCTGTAGCACAACAGTAACAATAACTGTAAATGCTCTTCCTTCATCGATCAATGGTTTAGGTACTGTATGTGCAGGTTCAAGTGTACTGCTCACCGATGCAACTAGCGGCGGTGCATGGAGCTCAAGTAACGCAGCTGTGGCTACGATAGCTACAGATGGTACAGTGACAGGTGTTGCTGGCGGTACTGCAAGGATCACATATACAAGTGCAGCAGGTTGTATTGCAACAGGTGTTATGACGGTTAGCGCGATATTGCCGATCTCAGGTACACCATCAGCTTGTGTAGGCTTTACAACTGCACTGAGCGATGCATCTCTGGGTGGTACGTGGAGCAGCACAACCCCATCAGTAGCCACAGTTGGTTCGGCCTCAGGTCTTGTTAGTGCGCTTGCAGCAGGTACAACTACAATTATCTATACAATACCATCAGGCTGTTCTCGTTCGGTTGTTGTGACTGTAAGTACAGCGCTGTCTCCGATCACCGGCACGCTTGCGGTATGTCAAACGTTTACAACACAGTTATCTGACGCAAGTGCAGGCGGTGTGTGGTCAAGCGGTAGCCCATCAATAGCTACAGTTGGCGGAACGACCGGCCTGGTTACTGGCTCAGTTGCTGGTACATCACGCATTACCTATACGGTTGGTGGAAGCTGTGCTACCTATGCGGTAGTAACAGTTAACCCGCAACCATCGGGTATTGCCGGAGCTTCAAATGTTTGTCTTGGTTCTACATTGCCACTTAGCGATTTAACGTCAGGCGGCGATTGGAGTAGTGCTGGTAATGTTTCTGCATATACTTCGGGAACTACTTCAACCATTGTTACACCGATAGGTCTTGGTACAGGTACAGTGACTTATACACTCTTGAGTACAGGGTGTAAGGTGTCGAAGACAATAACTGTCAACGATGTTCCTGGGCCGATCTTAGGTAATCTGTCTGTATGTGGTGTAGGTTCAGTGACCTTCCTGTCTGATGCTTCAGCTGGTACTTCATGGGCGGTTAATCCGGTTACTACTGCAACCGTTAGCGCAAGCGGACGTGTTTATGGAGTTTCAACAGGTACTGCGATTGTAAGCTATATTAACACTAATGGATGTATGGCAAATGCGGTTGTCACAGTGAATGCGTTGGTAACAGTTGCGGCAATTTCAGGTCCTAATAATGTTAGCAGTGGGTCTACAATATCCCTTTCTGATGCAACACCGGGAGGTAACTGGAGTACGAGCAACGTAGCTGTCGCAGGTGTAGATGGTGTAGGTAACGTAACAGGTATCGCAACATCGGGTACAGCTAACATTACATATAGCTTGCCTTATGGCACCGGTTGTAACGCTATTGCTGTCAAGACTATTACTGTCCATACACCGGCGCCACATTCACATGGCACAACAGTTAGCGGAACAACCTCTGTGTTCACAGGTGCTGCGGTAAGTATAGCGGATGAAACAGTAAGTGGTATATGGAGCAGCAGTAATACATCAGTAGCTACAGTTGATGATGCAGGTACGGTAACTGGTATCATGCCAGGTACAGCAAACATTATCCATATCATTACCTACAGCGACGGCGATGTATCAACAACAGTAACTCCAATAGTAGTAACTACACCTCCGGTAGACATCAGGCTGGTGCCAAACCCGAACAATGGTACGTTCACCATCAAGGGTAACCTCGGTTCCATCCACGATGAAGAAGTATCACTTGAGGTGACCGATGTTCTTGGCCAGGTAGTTTACAAAGGCAAGGTTACTGCTCATAGCGGAAAAATTAATGAGAAAGTCGCAATTGACAAAACATACGCAAACGGTATGTATATGCTTACCGTGATCAGTTCTACTGATCGTCAGGTATTCCATTTTGTGATTGAGAATTAATCTAATCCTTAGTTTTAAAGAAAGAGGGCGTCCCAAATCGGGGTGCCCTCTTTCTGTTTTTGCCTGTTATTCGCATCCTGTTGAAAGCATTATTGCACTTCCTTTCATAATGAAATGTCACGTAAGGTTCTTTTAATCATTTAGTTATCCGAAAATGTTAATGATTTCTATAATTATTGTTAATGAAATGTTGTTTGATAAAATTATTCTCTGTACATTTACAATCATAAAATAGATGACCATCGAGGACTATTTTCCGAATCAAATTTTCTAACACTTAATTTTCTTATTATGACTAGCAACAAAACATTTTCTATCATGAATGGCCAAAATGAAAATGGCGTAAGCAATCATCCGGCAAACATAAATTTAGATGAATTGGTAGCTGAAAGAGATCGCCGACGGCAGGAAACAAAAAGGGAATTTGAAATACTGAAAAAGTATATAATGAACTTCAACAGCCGGTCTATTTAACTCCGTTTATCAATTGAGTATTAAGTTTGCGCCGGTGTTTCAGGCGCTTATTTGAAATATGAATTCGTTCATTTTAAATTCAATCTAAGGTCAGGCATAGTTTTTATAGACTTTACCAAATTATGCGTAAAGTCTTAAAAGCCACACTCTTCATATTTTGCAGCATAATTTTCCTGTTGCTTGGGTTCATCGTGTATCTCAATACGCCTTGGGGACAAAATCTGGTGCGGGGCAGGGCGGAAGCTTTTTTACAAAAAAGGCTAAATACCGTGGTTCACATAGGGCATTTAGGATACGGGCTCCCAAAGTATGTGGTACTTGATGACGTTCTGTTTCTCGATGAAGTAAAGGACACCTTACTTTCCGCAAAGAAACTGAAAATAGACTTGAACATGATGAAGCTCATTCACAAAAATGTGGATGTGCAGGCACTGGTATTTAACGGTGTAATTTCCCACATATACCGCAACAAGCAGGACACCACCTACAACTTTACTTATATTATCAATGCCTTTGCCGGCAATCAGCCTAAGGATCCTGCCAAAGCAAAGGATACAACCGCTTCTGCTTTGCACTTTAACCTGGATAGGGTAAAGTTTGAGGATATACATTTTCGTTTCGATGATTATGCGGGTGGCACACGCTTCGGGGTGGCTCTTGAACACCTGGATATTAGAGTGAAGGATATGGACCTAGACCAGATGTTGTTTCATATTAAGCAACTGACCGTTGAAGGATTACAAACCAGTTTTTCGCAGGATACTTCTTATTTGCCAATTGAGCCGGAGACAAATGGTAAAACTAAGTTCACGCTGATAGCCGATGATATCAATCTGCAGCGCATAGGGTTTCAGTATAATGACGCACTCAACAAATTTTTGTTCAGCCTGAACCTTGGGGATATGCGCATGCAACTGAACAAGTTTGGCCTCGAGGACAATATCATTGATGTGAAAAAGTTGGTGATGGCTAATACCGATATAGTATTATCCATGGGAGCCTCTTCAACAACACCTGCTTTTGTGGATACGTTGATAAAAAAGGATACTATGGAAGGCTGGCATATTAATGCGGGTGATATAAATATTGCAGGCGCCAGTTTTAAGATGGACAATAACAGTGTGTCTCGGATACCCTATGGTATGGATTATGCGCATTTGTATTTTCAGCATACTGACCTGGACCTTCATGACTTTCTTTATACCTCCGATACCATCTCAGGCGACGTAAAACATTTTGTGGGTACAGAACAGTGTGGCCTCAATGTGAAAGAACTGAGAACGATATTTCACTATGATCCGCAGGGGGCTGTACTTGCAAACCTCTACCTTCAAACACCTACCACAACATTGCAAAACCATGTCGAAGTGCATTATCCTTCTTTGAAGGTATTGCAGACGAACACACAGTCGCTGCAATTAAACCTCAATGTGAAAAACAGCATTGTGGGTTTGCACGATATATTCCTGTTTGTACCGCAGTTGAAGGATCAGGAAATGTTCAGAAAACTAAAAGACAATCGTTTCAATCTTGAGTCTGTTATTACCGGCAGTCTTGGTAATATGAATGTTGCTCACTTCTACCTTTCCGGGCTAAGCAACACCCAAATATTATTGAATGGCCGGCTTAGCGGATTGCCGGAACCCAAAAATATCAGCTATAACTTCCATGTGTCAAGCTTTGTGTCTTCACGAAAAGATGTTTCATTGTTCGTTTCCGACACATTATTGTCTTCAGTACGTATCCCCAACAGATTCGGGATAATGGGCGAAGTTTCAGGCACAGCATTGGATTATAGCACGGATGTGGTATTAGTGAGCACAGACGGCAGAGCATATGTAAAAGGCACCCTGGCCATGTCTGCAGGTAAAGGTAAAGAGCGCTACGATATGTTCGTGAAAACAGATGCGCTGAATATCGGCCACATTTTGAAGCGTGATTCGTTAATGGGGGAAGTGTCGGCAAGCATAGTAGTAAAAGGAGAGAGCTTTGATACAAAAATAATGAATGCTTTTGCCGATGCAGAAGTATCGGGTGCTGAGGTGAAAGGTTATAACTATCATGATCTGAAGTTGCATGGGAAAGTCGCAGCCCAGACGGGTAATATTATCTTCTCTTCGGCAGATTCGAATCTGCGGATAAAGTTAAATGCGCAGGCTGATTTTAGCGGCAAGTACATGGCGCTAAAGGCAGATCTGAATATGGACAGTGTTGATTTCCATGCTTTGCATTTGTACAGTACTGAGTTGCGCACCCGCGGCATCATACATGCCGATTTTCCGGAGCTTAATCCGGATTATCCTCGTGGCGAGTTTGTATGGAGGCAACCGGTAGTTACCACAAACGGTCGCAGATACTATATAGATAGCATGTATGTCATATCTCGTCCTAGTGCTGATACAGGTCAGAACATTATCGCAGACCTCGAGGTAATGCAGGCTACAATAACAGGCAAAACACCGCTTACAAAGATAGCAGGGATAGTACAAGACCACATAAGCAGGCATTATACATTTCCGGTTAATGACAGCGCTAAAAATGCGGCGATCGCGGCCAAGCATGATAACTCACAATCAATAGGGGGTGTATCCTCCGTTAAAATAAAAGACACGTCTATTCCCGCAAGCTATAACCTGAAGCTCGTTGCGCACATCATAGATAAGCCTCTACTGCATAGTTTGTTGCCAGGGTTAACTTCTTTTGATTCTGTACACGTGGATGGTACATTAACACCACGCAATCTTAGCCTGAATGTAGCCATTCCCAATCTGGTGTATGGAACAAATATGATCCAAAATGGGACTATACAGATAAGGGGGGCTGATTCTGCGTTTACATACAAGATAAATGCAGACGAGGTAAGCAGCGGCGCATTTAAGCTATGGTATGCCGATATTCATGGTAATCTTGATCAGAATACGATAACAACTAACATTAGTCTCTCGGATAATGCAAAAAAGGAAGAATTTGCGTTGTCTGCCAGTATGCAAAGATCCGGGGACACTCAGATAGTAAAGCTGCAGAAGGGACTGAAATTATATTACGATGCTTGGGACGTTGCAGAGTCTAACCGGATAGTATTCGTTAATGGAGGCTTTTACGTCAACAACTTTGAGATCAGCAGTAAAGGACAATTTCTTAAAGCCAATAGTGCACAGTCAGCCGTGAATACTCCGCTCAAAATTGACATCGGCAATTTTCTTTTAGCAAACATCACTGGCGTAATGAGTAAAGGTGATTCGCTGTTGATAAACGGTGTGCTGGGCGGTTCTGTTACCATACAACGCATGTCTCCTGCACTGCAACTTACGAGTGACCTCAGTATACAGGGGCTATCAGTTCTTCGCGATACGTTGGGTGATCTTAATGCCCAAATTACCAACCCTTCAGATAATGTTTTAGACGCTAAAATTACATTGAATGGTCAGGGCAATGATATTGTATTGAATGGTTCATACTACCTCCAAACAGTTGATGGCAACGATTTCAAATTCGACCTGGATGTGAATGCGTTGTCCGTTCGCACTTTTGAAACAATAGCCCAGAACCAGATCAAAAATAGTAGCGGGTATGTGCGTGGTAATCTTAAAATAAGTGGAACACCTACGGCCCCCCTGTTTGCCGGATCACTTCATACTGATAATCTTACGACTACAATATCTCAGTTGAACGCAGCTTTTAAAATGCCGGCAGAGAAGATTGTGTTTAGCGACAACACTATTACTTTCGACCATTTTACGCTGCACGACAGTGCTGATAACAAAGCAGTGTTTACCGGCCGCATCTATACGGCTGACCTGCCAAATTTGGAATTGGATATGAAAGTAAAAGCTAGCAACTGGCGTGCAGTGCATTCCAGGGTGACAGACAATAAGAATTTTTATGGAGACCTTTTATTAACTACAGACCTTAATATTCAGGGTACCGCATCTGCGCCTTCGGTTGACGGGTACCTCAAAATTCTTAAAGGCACTGATTTTACAGTGGTGACACCGGAAAGTAATCCGGAGATACAGTCCACAAAGGGTATAGTGGTTTTTGTAAACATGAAAGATACTAGTCGTCGAAATGTACTCAAGCCAAGAAAACGGGATTCTGTTGTGAAGCGTAAGTTTGCCGCAGGGTCTGATATAAATGTGAATATTACGGTTGATAAAAGCGCACAATTTAGCCTGATCATTGACCAGTCTTCGGGGGATTTTTTAAGTGTAAAAGGGGAAGCCTCCTTAAACGCAGCGGTGACGCCGGGTGGGGTAGTAACGCTGTCAGGTAATTATGACATTCACAGTGGTGCGTACCAGCTCAACTATAATTTTATCAAGCGAAAATTTAGTATTAAAGATGGAAGTACGATTACGTTTACCGGCGATCCGCTCAAGGGAACAATGCTTGATGTAACAGCAGTGTATGAGGCAAATGTGGCGCCTTACGACCTTGTGCAACGTGAGGTTCCTGACCCTGCACAGTTGAATTATTTTAAACAGAATTTACCGTTTAATGTTGATCTCCATCTGAAGGGGGCTATGCTTAAGCCCGGAATTACTTTTTATGTGATATTGCCGGAAAATAAAGTGTATCCGCTTTCCGCAGATCAGATAGAGTTGATACAAGGCAAACTTAGCCAGGTCCGTATGGACACGTCCGAATTAAACAAGCAGGTATTCGCAGTGCTGATCCTGAGTCGTTTTGTTGCTGATGATCCTTTTAACTCAGGTACTGCCACTAGCGTAGCCTTTACCGCCCTGCAGAGCGTTAGCACTTTTATTGGTGAGCAATTGAATCAACTCGCAGGGAAGCTGGTAAAGGGCATAGATATTACTGCCGATGTACAAACTAAGGAAGACTACACAACTGGCGATTTGCGCCAGCGTACCGACTTGAATCTCGCAGCCTCAAAAACACTACTTGATGACCGGTTGAAACTAACTATAGGAAATGACTTTGAGTTGGAAGGGCCTCAGACAGCAAATAATGGTCAGAGCAACCTTGTGCCGTCAAATCTTGCGGCCGATTACTTATTGTCTGCAGATGGCAGGTATACTGTTCGGGCATACCGGAAAAATTATGACGAGGGAGTATTGCAAGGCTTTGTGACTGAAACTGGACTGAACTTTATTGTAAGCCTTGATTACAATCATTTTAAGAACGTTTTGAAAAAGAGAAAAAAAGTGCGGAGTGATAGCACTGCCCTCAAATGATCAGTATGCAGCTATCCAGAAAAAAGGAAATATTATCCGTAATAATTGCACTTATGTTTTGCTGTGTCCTTGCTGCTTGCAGCAACAGCAGGCATTTGCCTGCCGGAGAATCATTGTTTAAAGGAAGTCAGGTACATATAAATGACCACGAGGCAAGCCAGAAGGAAAGAAAAGTACTAATAACAGATCTTACGGGCGCAGTTAGGCCAAAGACCAATACCAAAACGCTGGGTGCCCGTGTGAAACTATCTCTGTACAACTTTGCTGGCGATACTAAACGGAAGAAAGGTCTCCGTCCATGGCTGCGAAACAGGGTGGGTGAGCCGCCGGTGTTGGTCAGCAGCGTACACCTGAACAACAATAGAGATATTATGGTAAACCTGCTGCAAAACAGAGGTTTTTTCCATGCTACTGTTGCGGCGAAAATGAACACGAATAAAAAGAAGAAATCGACTGCTGTATTTGACGTTACTACGGGACCACAGTACGTCATAAACCAGGTTTTCTTCAGAAAGGATTCAAGTGCAATATCAAACGATATTGAAAGTGCATTTTCAAAAACACTGCTGACGCCGGGTTCACCCTACAACCTGGATCTGATAAAAGCAGAGCGCACTCGGATAGACAGGAATTTAAAAGAGTTGGGGTATTTCTATTTCAAGCCGGATTATATACTTGTTATAGTTGACAGTTCCATAGGCGGCAACAAAGTGAATATGTATGTGAAGCTCAAACACAGAGAAATTCCTCCGGAAGTGTACAATGTATATTCAATAAATGATATATACATCTATGCAAATTACAACATGCGGGGACGCAGCGAGGATACAAGTAAAACGAATGCCGTTGTTGTGGACAGCTATCAGGTTATAGACAACAAAAAAATGTTTAGGCCTGTTATTTTTTCCCAGGCTATGGATTTTGATAAGGGGGAAAAATACAGTCTCGATCCGCAGAATATTTCATTGAGCAGGTTGGTAAATATGGGCGTCTTTAAATTTGTGAAAAATCGTTTTGAGCCCGTTGGCGATTCACTGCTCGACGTATATTATTACCTCACTTCTTATCCTAAAAAGTCGTTGCGTTTTGAATTAGGTGCGCTGACGCAAAATGATAACCGGGCGGGTTCGGAAGCTAGTATAAGCTGGCGAAACCGGAATGCCTTCAAAGGAGCGGAGCAACTGCTTTTTAAAATACATGGCGGCTATGAAGCACAATACAGTGGCCCGGTCAAACAGCCGGATATTTATAATCTCGGGGCGGAAATGAATTTATCATTTCCCCGCTTCCTTGTACCATTCTTTAATGTTCAATCCGCAAGCAGGTACTTGCCGCGGTCTGTTATCAAGCTGAAATATAATTACGAATCGGAATCCAGGCTGCTGCGTATTAGCTCTTATACGGCCTCTTATGGTTACGCCTGGAAGGAAGGGCTTCATAAAGAGCACCAACTTTATCCGTTCAATTTCACTTATGTAAAAACAGATACGCTGGGAAATACTGAAAACCTGAATTTGCTATACGGTAATCTGATCTTTGATGGTATTATTTTAGGGCCTACATACGAGTTCACATACAACTCTCAGAATGGTCCGCTGAGAACTCATTCAATTTACTTCGACGGTCTCATCGATCTTTCTGGAAATATTCTTGGTTTGGCGCAGCGTGCAGACATTAAAAATAACCCGCAGGAAATATTAGGCGCAACTTATGCCCAATATATAAAGTTGCAGCCAGATTTTCGCTACTATCTGCGCTTATCAGCGTTGTCTACTATAGCTGCGCGTGTAATGGCTGGCGTAGGCATACCGTATGGAAATTCGGCTCAACTGCCAAATGTTAAGCAATTCTGGGCCGGCGGTAACAGTGATTTGCGTGGGTTTCCCTCGCGATTGGTTGGTCCTGGAACTTTCAATGAATACAGTATTTACAATACTAATAAATACCTGGCTACACTTGGCGACCTGAAAATGGAAGCGAACCTGGAATTGCGTCAGAAGGTATATCGATTTATCAATGCGGCCCTATTTTTTGATATGGGCAACATATGGCTTTATAACAAAAATGAGGCCTTTCCCGGGGGAACATTCACATCAGATTTTTACCGGGAATTTGCAGCAGACATAGGGGTCGGCCTTAGGTTTGATTTTAAGATATTGATCCTGCGGCTTGATCTGGGAATGCCGGTTCATAAGCCTTGGGTCTCTGAAAATAATGGGTGGGTAATTGATAAGATAGATTTTAGTAGTTCCGCATGGAGGAGAAATAATATGGTATTAAACATTGCTATTGGCTATCCTTTTTAAACAATAATGTTACTTTTTGGCTTTTGCTACCACATCTGGTTGAACCATGTTTTCCTTTTCCCGAATTGATGCCTTACCCGTTTCTACTTCTACTTGCTGCATGGTTACTGCATAGGCATTAGGTTTTATTTCGTCACCGTACTTAACCGCATATGCCTTTGTAAACTCCGCCCCGAAATATAGTATAATGGACGAATAGTATACCCAAAGAAGCAGTATGACAAGCGAGCCCATAGCGCCATATGTGCTGCCCACGTTGCTTTTGCTGATGTACACGGAAATAGCGGTTTTGCCGACCATAAAAAGAAACATGGTCACTAATGAACCTACGACTACGTCCTTCCATTTAATATTTGCGTCAGGAAGTACTTTAAAAATAGCCGCAAAAGTAAGAGCCACGACAGTAACTGTGAGCGCCTGGTTGATAATATAGAAAATTACAACTGTAGAATTAGCGAAATAAGTTTGTAGTTTTTGGCTGAATCCGTCTATCAGGGACGTTAGGGCGAGTGATACAAGCAGCAGAAACCCCAGGCCTACTATGACTGAAAACGAGAGGAACCTGTTGCGCAGCATTTTCACCCATCCTTTTTTGGGCTTGGGTTTTATGCCCCATATGTCATTTACAGAGTCCTGTATCTCGCTGAATATAGATGTGGCCCCGATCACCAGCGCTATGCCGCCAATTACCACGGCAATGCCGCTATTGCCGCTTATTGCCGCTTTCTTGATAATATCCTGTAGCTCTGTCGCTGCATTACTTCCCAGGAAGCCTTCCAGCGTTTGATATACTTTGTCTTGTGCCGCATCCCGACCCAGAAACAATCCGCACAATGAAATGATCACTACGAGCAGCGGCCCCATGGAGAATATCGTAGAATATGCCAGAGAGCCACTGAGTTTGGTTACTTTATGGTCAAGAAATCCGTTAAAAGAATTGACCAGTATCTCCCATATGTCACGTCCTTTTGCTCTAATGTTCATAGCGATCTTTTCAGTGTGTATACAAAAATGCTACCATGGAATTATTTTGCTGATATTTGTAGGTGGAAATGAAAGATGAGTGCTCGGAAACAAGAAAATATCATAAATTCGTTGATAATCCTGAATATCTGTATGAGTAAGAAAGTGAAGAAAATTTTTGTTGTTGATGATGTTGAGATGATGTCTATGGCAATGGAGGATTACCTTACCGCCAATACACATCACACAGTGCTGCGTTTTAGTACCGGCGAGGAATGCCTTCAGCATTTGTATGAAGGGCCCGACATTGTGATACTTGATTATAACCTCAATTCTGTGCATAAGGATGCCGCAAACGGAATGAAAATACTGGAAGCTATAAAAAAGGAAGACAGGAGCATTCGTGTTATCATGCTTTCAGGACAGGAAGCTTATGGCACGGCATTGCAAACCATCACCAAGGGCGCAGAAGAATATGTGCTCAGAGATGAGGATTCATTTGCGAAGATCGCCGCGTTGTGTAATATTTAATATGTTGTTACGGTGGTTAGGGCTCAATGTTTGTTGCTTTCCCGTTTGCATTTCTTTTTCGGGTTTCTTTTTAATTTCTGATACTTTCAATACATTTGTTAATTAGGAAAGTGCATCCGTATTTGGAGGGCACTATTTTCAGGTATACTTAATTTTAGGCAATCGAAATGGATAAGAGAATTCTTCTAATGATAGCGATAGTCAATGCGGCAGCGATTTCTGTTTTTTTTATGAAAAAAGCATCTGCATCTCACGCCACAGTAACGCCTTCTTTTATTATCGACAAAGACAAGATATTTGTTGGTGACAGCATTACATTTACCGACAATACTAAAGGAGCGGTTAGCTGGAAATGGGAGTTTGGAGACTCAGAGCCGAGCAATAAAAGGACGGGCACACATACCTTCCTTGATATAGGTAAGCATAGAGTTACGGTTACCATCACTGGTGGAACCTTTGGACCACTAGTCGATTCTTCTAAGGAAATATTAGTATTGGAGGCTCCGAAGCTTGTAGTGGATACCGTAAAGCCTGTAGTTGAGGCGCCTAAGGTGGAAAAGAAAGCGCCTGCCCCCGAAGCACATGCTAAGCCGAAACCGCGTCCGCATACTGGCGGTGGCGATGATGCATTGCCTACGGATAACGGACCGACCGAAATAAAACACTAGTCTGCTCCGCTCCGAATAATAGTAAAGCTTCTTAGGTTTTTGTGGTAGAATGATCACTCCGATTATTCTACCATATTTTTTTTTGGTCTGAATGGTCACTCATATTCGTACTCCTGCCTTAGCTTTATTCCTGAAACCTTAAATACGTGTGTTGCTGCGCTTATACTTTTGATAACGCGATAGTCTGTTTCCAGTCGGACTATCGGCGTCTGTACGGATAATCCTTCCTCCACTGAATCCCTTGTCGCACCTGAATTGCCTTCTTAAAGGAGTGCATACCGTCCTCTACATTATGCTTTCCCTTCACAATAGCCCAGCTTTCTATTAACTTTTTGGTATTCGACTTCAGGCTCGCACAAAAAAACGGGGCGGTCAAAAACCACCCCGTTCTGAAAATACAGACTATAACGATTATTTGCTGATCGGCATCAGCAAGCGCATTTCTATACGCCTGTTCTTAGCTCGGTTTTCAGGCGAGTCATTAGCAATTACCGGGTCAATTTTACCCATTCCGCTGATGATCACCCTGCTCTTGCTTATACCTTTATAAACCAGATATTTCTGAACCATCTCGGCGCGTGCAAATGATAACATCATGTTGGTCTGATAAGAACCTACATCATCCGTATGACCGCTGATATATACAATAAGCGTTTTGTCCTTTTTCAGGTGTTCGGTTACTTCATCCAGGGCAGGGTAGTCCTTATCCGAAATGTCTGCCTTCCTGTATTCGAAGTGGATCACACTCTTTGAAAGTTCTACGTGCGAAGCCTGGTACGCAACCACAGGCGTCGGTGCGCCAGGGGCAGCCCCGGTTACAGCCATAGCCGAGGTCCTTAAAGAGGAGTCGGTCGCGCAGCCATGGAATTTCTTCACACCTGCCACATCGGGACAAAGGTCGTCATCATCAGCAACGCCATCTCCGTCACGGTCGGGGCAGCCGCCGGTAGCCCACGAACCCGTCAGATCAGGGCAATGGTCTATGTCATCCGGAATGCCATCAGCATCTCTGTCGGGGCAGCCTGCTGTTTGCTTGGTGCCTTTGTCATATGGACAACGGTCTTCTTTGTCAGGCACCCCATCTCCGTCTGTATCAGGACACCCATTAAATTCAGCAAAGCCGAATACAAGCGGGCAATCATCATGTTTATCTGCTATGCCATCTCCGTCAATGTCACGTGGTGCCCCGATGAAATAACGGATACCTACTGTGATACCATATGACTGAACATTAACCTGCTTCATTCCGCTTGTCAAAGATGAATAACTGCCTACGGTATTCGTGATCTGGTAAGCATCGGTATTTGAATTCTTGTACATCTGGTAATTATAGTAGCCGCCTATATTGGCGGTCATACGGTAATTGAGCTGGTATGATACACCCGCCTGTACCAGGAAGCCAATAGCGAACGGATCGTAATGGGTAGTCCTCGACTTGTTTGAAGGAGCCTGGTTAAGTCCTACGTTATAGCCCAGGTTCTTAAGCATATTGAAATAGGAATCAACTTTTGGCAGACTGTTTGAGTTATTATTGAAATTAAATGCAGCCTTGGTTACCAGCCAGTCGTGCTTGTCTGGCGTGCTGTTGGGGTCATATACGCCCTGTCCTTCGGCCGAAAACTGGTAAATGGCTTCGTAGTCAAATGTTGCGTTGGTCGTTGTTTTATTGGTAGACATAATGCTGAACATCGGGCCGGCCTCGGCAAACAATCCCCACTCTTTCGAAAACTGGTGCTTGAATTTAGCCAGTATCGGGATGCTGAGACTCGTGCTTTTTACGTTTTCAGTTATCGGGCCGTTTGAGCTGATCAGCTGCCGGAAAATGTCGCGCGTAGGCATGGCATCTGTAGATTGGTATTCAATATGAAATGGCGCAGCCATCGTTATATTGTAGCTCTGAGAGCTGGTATAAAGCAGCCCTACACCAACCCCAAGCATATGTTTTTTACCAAAGAAGTATCCTAACTGCAGATCTCCGCCTGTTACATTCGAGCTTGAAAACGACACAGGCTGCAGCGATGATAAGCTGGTGATTACCTTCGGATAGTTTGCGTTCATATCCACAAAGGTTGGAGTACCGCTATAGGTCCCAAACTTAAAGTTCACGTCAACGGAAATGCGTGGCAGCACCTCGTCATAACTTTTAAGCATGTGGCGTGCATAAGTGGAATCCTGCGCCTGTGCAGTCATTGAAGCTAGTCCCGTACACAAAACAAACAATATATTTTTCATCTTAGTAGTTTTAATGGGGTGAATTAGTTTTTAATGAATTTAGCAACAGCGAGTTTTCTGCCATTCTTACGGCATTCTATTACGTAATAACCAGGGCTTAAATTTTCCACAGATATCTCGGTAATACGTTCTTTTAAAGGAGCCGCGAGTAATTTTCTGCCGGTTAGGTCATATATCTCTGCTGTGAAATCACCATCGCTCACATCTCCCATCTCTATATTTATAGAGGACTTGGCCGGATTTGGATAAGCTGACATTGACACAGTTTCAGGACTCACAGGTGTGGAGCGGAAATTACCATCAGGTCTGTTATAGTAAGATTTCTGAGGGCAGTCGCCGTGCGTTGTCTTTACCCAGAAGAACTGGTGAAGTGTATCAGGGTTAGGGTTGAAATAATTTTGGTTTATTTCGTTCACAAGGTCGTGTGGGAACAATGTACCGGCCTCGTCATACCCCCATTGGTATCCCAGGCGGTCAACATCATTCTTTTCGCAGATAAACATACCGTTCCGATACAATACCACTGCAGGGTCGTCTGATTTCGTGCTGCCTACGATCACGGTACGTGAGCTGTCGCTGAAGCAACCGAAGCCACTCACATGAGCTGTTACCGTAATGGTGCTCGGTACACCTGAAGTCGTAAAGTTGACCAGGATGTTCCGGTTTATGTTCGTAGTGCTGGTATCAAATATTACGGCATTTGTCGCAGTCCATTTGTAAAGGACAAGTAGTGTATCGGCTGGTATGTTCGCGCCGAAATTCTGGAAGAACGTATTAGCGCAAAGCGAATCAGGAGTAAACGTAGTGATGTTTGGCTTTTGCGGTCTTGGGTTAACTATAAATACAACATTTGTATCGCTTGAACATCCGAGTGATACGATCGAGAAACGGTAACTAACAGAGTCAATAAACAAAGACTGGCTCGATGAGATAAAATCATTGATTTGACCTGTGGAATCAGTACTGACTGAATTCTGCAATCCCGTAATATTTAGGCCGTGTGGAAGCAACGTCCACGAATAACGCGTATTGCTCACATCGGTTGAAGGCAATGCCTGGTAGAGAAGGGTATGCTCACTACAAACAAACGTATCAGCGGTGCTTCTCAGTTTCGGAATTGGATTGACGTTGACTGTAAACAAACCGACAGATCCTAGACAGCCAAGGTTTGAGGTAGGGGTTACGGTAAAGATCACGGTACCTACAGATTCATGACCTGAGTTAGTCAATGTTGCATTGATGATCGGAGTTGAGCCGGATGTTACATTCGATGTTGCCGTGCTGTTGTTTGCAACTGCCCACGTGTATGAGCTCGGCGCCGTGGTAACGGGAACAAGCGGAATATTGGGGCTCGTCTGGCTGCAAATAGCAGAAAGTGTACCATTGACCACTGGGAGCGGATTAACTGTAACAACTACTAGGGCATTAGCGCCAAGGCAACCAAGTAAAGATGTAGGAGTTATGGTATATGCTACTGTGCCGAAGGTCGAATCACTTGGGTTGTGCAATACATCTGTTATCGTGTCTGTAACATTATTTGTAGCACCGGTGACAAGGCCGGTTTCTGCCGCTCCTGCCCAGGTAAAAGTTGCACCGGTACCCGTGGTCGCAGAAAGTGGCACTTTCATTGAAGGGTTATTACTGCATGTTGTTCTCTGTGCCGTAGTTAGGCCTTGCACTCCTGGCGCCGGATTAACAACAACAGTAATAGGTATTGGTGATGTTGGCTGACAAGAGCCGATTATCGCGATCGGGGTTATCAGGTATACCTGTGTTCCTGCTGCCGAGTTGCTTGGATTTGTCAGGTTCAAGTTAATTGTTCCTCCTGATCCGGTCGCTCCGCCGGTAATTCCGCCGATCGGTGTGCCCAATGACCATGTGAAGTTGCTGGGTGTGGTTGGCAGCAGTGTTATGGCATGATCTGCTCCGCTGCAGGTGGTGTCTGTAGATGAATTTGTAATACTTGGTGTCGGATTGACAACAACATTGATCGTTGTTTGAGTCAGGGATACACACGATCCGGTAATTGAAGTTGCAGACACTGTATAGGTTACACTACCAGAACTTGAGTTACTTGGGTTCGACAGTACATCATCGATAACAGAAGTAAATCCTGACGAGGCATTGGTAATGCCACCGGTAACAGAGGTAAAGCTCCATGCAAAAGAACTTGGCGTACTGGCTGTAAGCGCAATGTTAGGGTTAACATCACTACAAGTGCTTGCCGAAGACGACGTGGTAACAACCGGTGAAGGATTAACAACGACGGTTATGGCAGTTGGAGTACTGGTACAGGTACCTACGGAAGAAATAGCTGTTACGTTATAAACAACTGTTCCCGGTACAGACGTACTTGGATTAGTTAAGTTGTCGGTTATGGTTGTTCCGCTGCCAGGATTGGCCCCGGCTATGCTTCCCGTAACGGTACCGATTCCCCAGTTAAAAGTACTTGGTGCACTCGAAGATAAAGGAACACTGAGTGGCGCGCTGCTGCATACACTTGCACTGGTACTCGTTGTAACGTCTGGAGCGGGGTTAACACCCACAGTTATAACAGCCACAGAACCTGAGCAATTACCGATCTTGGAAACAGGTGTCACAATATAGTCAACACTGCCTGCAGTTGAATTACTGGGGTTGAAAAGTGTTTGGTTGATAATCGTTGCAGAACTTCCGAAAGCGCCTGCTATGCCTCCGGATATCGCGCCAATGGTCCAGCTAAAATCACTGCCGGTTGTAGCAGTCAGCGAATAGGTTGGGCTGCCATTACTGCAGATGGTTACACTTAATGGCGATGTTAGTACAGGTGTAGGATTAATTGTTACTGTTATCTGGGCAGATGAAGCTGCCGGGCACGCACCTGCCGTAGATGTCGGAATTACGGTATAAACCAGGCTGCCTATTGCGCTGTGGTCAGGGTTGGTTAGAACATCATTTATTAAGGCTGTAGTGCTTGTTGATGAACCAGTAATGCCCCCACTTTGAGAGTTTTCACCCCAAACAAAGCTACTGGCGACACTTGCTGCGAGATTAATATGTAATCCTGAGCCACTGCAGATAACTGCGGTAATAGCCGATGTGAGTATTGGCAATGGATTAACAGTTACGGTTACCAATGATGCAGATCCGGTACAACCGCCATCGCTTGACGTAGGAACGACACTATAAACTAAAAGACCGATTGAACTATTGCTTGGATTGACAAGTATGTCTGTAATAGTGGTACCACTGCCACCATGCCCACCGGTTACTGTTCCGGCGTTCGAAACGGACCAGTTGAAATTACTGGAAGTACTCGATCCTAACGGGATATTTAGCGATGCATTGCTGCAAACAGAAAAGCCAGTGCCACTTGTTAAAGCAGGCGCAGGATTAACGCTTACACTTACTACCGTTGGATTACCTGCGCAGGACCCAATATTAGAAGTCGGCGTAACCTGGTATTGAACACTGCCTACTGTTGAATTACTTGGGTTAGATAATGATTGGCTGATACTGCTGCCTGAAGATGCAAATGCTCCAAGGATACCACCAGTGATCGTTCCTATTGTCCAGGAAAAACTACTTGCAACAGAGCCGGTGAGCGGAACAGTAAATACACCGCAGGTTGTAGCCGATGTAGTGGATGTCAATGCAGGTGTTGGGAACACAGTAACGGTAATCAATGCGGGCGATGTAGGGCTGCACGAACCAATAGTTGAGGTCGGCATCACAGAATAAACTACCGTTCCCAAAGCGCTGTTGCTCGGGTTGGTCAGGTTATCAACGATTGAAGTTGCGCCATTAGTTGACGATGCACCGGTAATTCCTCCTGTTGTCGAATTTACTCCCCATGAAAAACTGCTACCTGTAGTGGCTGTCAGTGCAATGTTCAGCCCTACGTTGCTACAAGTAGACGCTGTAGATGAAGTTGAAACTGAAGGGGACGGGTTCACAGTAACGCTTACAAGTGTTGCGGAGCCGGAACAGCCGCCACCGCTCGATGTGGGTGTTACGCTATATACAATAACCCCGATAGAGCTATTACTTGGGTTAGTCAGATTATCAGTGATAGTTGAGCCGCTTCCCGGAAGCCCGCCGGATACTGTACCTGCATTTGCTATCGTCCAGTTAAAATTACTCGATGTGCTGGATGTTAACGTTATGCTCAGTGGCACGCCGCTGCAGGTGCTGTTGCTTGTGCCGCTGGTCAGGGATGGTGCAGGGTTAACGCTTACGGTCACCGTTGTGGGATTGCCTACACAGCCAAAGCTGGAGGTTGGTACTATTGAGTAATCCACGGTGCCTACTGTGGAGTTGCTCGGATTGGAAAGTGTCTGAATGATGCTGTTGCCGCCGGCAGGGGATGATCCCAGGATGCCTCCCGTGATCGTTCCGATCGTCCAGGCGAAGCTGCTTGTTGCAGTGGCTGTAAGTGCCACGGTGAATGCACCGCAAGTAGCAATACCGGCGGTCGGATTAAGTGCTGGTTTTGGGTTAACAGTAACTGTGATCAGCGAAGGCGATGCAGGGCTGCAGGTGCCTCCTGTAGACGTCGGCATTACAGAATAAACGACAGTGCCCAATGTGCTGTTGCTCGGGTTTATTAAGTTGTCTGTGATCGAAGTGGCGCCGTTGGTCGAAGATCCGCCTGACACGCTACCGGTTGTCGAATTTACGCCCCACTGAAAGGTGCTGCTTATACTGGTTGTAAGGCCGATGTTAAGCCCGACACCACTACATGTGCTTGCAGTGCCCGATGTGGTAACAGAAGGCAATGGGTTAACGGTAACAGTAACCGCAGTTGACCCGCCTGGGCAGCTACTTCCTGAAACTGGAGTAACGTTATAAACCACAGTGCCGATCGATGTGCTGCTTGGATTATGTAATTGGTCGGGTATTGATGTGCCGGATCCGCCGGAAGCGCCGGTAATGCCACCGGAGATAGTTCCTACAGTCCAGTTAAAGCTGCCGGATGTTGTTGAGGTTAAAGGAATGCTGAATATCTCGTCACTGCATACAACTTTCGTTGTCGGGCTAGTAAGTGATGGGCCGGGATTAACGGTCACTGTAATTGTAACAGGCGAGCCTGCGCAGGACCCAGTTGTAGAGGTAGGTGTAACTATATATTCGACGCTGCCCGGGTTGGTATTGCTCCCGTTTGTAAGTGTCTGAGTGATCGTACTTCCGTTACTGTTGAATGCGCCGGTTATGCTGTTAGGCAATGGCAGAATTGTTCCTATGGTCCATGCAAAATTGCTTGCTGTGCTCGCTGTAAGTGGTAAGCTCAGCGCTCCGCAGGTAGTTGCCGAAGTAGTAGATGTCATTACAGGGGTTGGATTTACTGTAATTACAACCGAAGCAGTAGCCCCGGGGCAACTTCCGATCGCGGCAGTAGGAGTAACAAGATATTGAAGCGTGTTGGCTGTTGTCGTACTTGGGTTCGTCAAGGCGTCAGTTAGCTCACCGCCTGAGCCTGGGTTTGCTCCGGTGATGCCTCCGGTGTTCGTGCCAATGGTCCACGATATATTACTAGGTGTTGTTACGTTGAGAAATAAATTTACCTGCGCTCCGCTGCAAATGCTCTTGCCGGTTACTGTCACCGTCGGAGTAGGGTTAACAGCTATTGACGATGTTGTCGAAACGGCGCTGATACACCCTACACCGGTAAAAGTAACCCGCACACTATATACCCCGGCTGCCGCTGTAGAAACGCTGGGTACTGTTTTTGAGTTTCCGGCAGACGTTGAAGAGAAAGCGGCTGGTCCCGACCAGCTATAAGAAAGTATAGAACCAGTTCCTGAAGTGCCGTTAGCTGTTAATACTATTGAATTTCCTGAACAATACGAGGTTAAGTCAGGTGAAACGCTCACTATGCTAGGTAAAGAATTTACAGTCGCAGTCGTCGTTGATGACTTTTTACATCCGTTGCCATCGGTAACAATTAGCGAGTAAACACCACCGGCCCCAAGAGTTGCAGATGGAATTGTTGGATTCTGTGAGCCAGAACTGAAAGAAGGGCCATTCCAGGCAAACAGCAAGGTGGCCTGGCCGGTAGCAGTGGAATTGAAGGTTAATGTGCTTCCTACACAAACTGGGCTGTTGTTTGTTATCAACGTTATGTTAGGCAGGGCATTTGCTGTAATGTTGGTAGTGATCTTACACCCGGTAACATTATCTTCAAAGGTAATTATAGTCGCTCCTGCTAGCACACCGGTCACTACACCGGTATTTACATCTATAGAAGCATTGCCAGGGCTGCTGCTGCTCCATGTCCCTGGGTTAACATCGGCATCGCTCAGTGTAATTGTGGAGCCTACGCACACGCTCGATGCCCCGCTGATCGCCGGAGGCAAGGCATTTACGGTGATGGTAACTGGCGCCGACGATCCGCAACCTGTGGTATAGGAGATAAGTGTCGTGCCTGCATTGATGCCTGTAACCACGCCGCTGGCTGAATTGACGGTACCTGCGGCAGTATTACTGCTGGCCCATGCGCCACCTGCTGGCGTATTGCTTAATGTCGTTGTTAATCCCTTACAGATGACCAGCGAGCCTGATGTAGTTATAGTTCCGGGTAAAGGTATTACAGTAACAACTGTGCTTACGGCGCAACCGGTGCTGAGTATATATGATATGGTCGACGTGCCCGCGGTTACTCCGGTTACAATGCCTATAGTCCCGTCAGCTATCAGGGAATTGCCGTTAGAACTGCTCCATGTCCCGGTGGCAGGCGTGCTGTTCAACGTAGTCGTAGCTCCGGCGCAAACAGTTTTTGTGCCTGTTATCGTAGTAGGCAGCTCGTTCACTGTCACAATGGTCGAACTGGCACAACCGTTACGGACATAAGAAATAGTAGATGTTCCGCTGCTGGCCGCACTGCTGGTAATAATACCTGAGATAGATCCGATAACGGCAACACCGCTGCTGCTACTCCATGTTCCTCCTGCTGGTGTACTGTTCAGCGTAGTGCTTTGTCCCGCACAAAAGCTTAGTGTCCCCGTTATGGCCGTTGGTACTGAATTTACGGTCACTACAGCCCCCACCGCACAGGTTGTGCCTAGTGTGTAAGAAATAGTTGATGTACCAGCCGTAACACCGGAAACCACACCGGAAGTGCCATCAATTGTGGCGTTCCCGTTATTGCTCGTCCATGCTCCGCCGGCCGGTGTACTGTTCAATGTCGTTGTTGACCCGGCACAGACCCCGAGGGAGCCTGTAATCACCGTAGGTAATGGGTTCACAGTCACGGTGGCGGTAACCGTACCGCAGGTTGTAACATAGCTTATGATTGCAGTAGATGTTACTGTAACCGAAGCTACCCCGGTAACTATTCCGGACGTTCCTACCGTTGCCACGCCAGGTGCGCTGCTGCTCCATGTTCCGGAAGCTGGTGTACTGTTTAACGCAGTTGTAGAACCGGCGCAAACACTCAGTGTGCCTGAAATAGCCGTGGGTGGTGGATCTGCTGTTACTGATACCGTAAACGTTCCACTGCCACACGGGCCCGTACCGCTGGATACAACAACGGTGTATATAAATGTTCCGGCGATAGAAGGTGTCGCTGTTGTCGAGAAAGATCCCGTGGCGTTGACCACGTCCTGCCCTGCCCATGCAAAAGTGGGGCCCCCTCCAGGATTAGAATTTAATTCTAACGCAACTGTGCTGCTAACGCATGTAGATGACGGCGTAGCGACCAAAGTACACGTCGCATGTCCGACCTTAAAGCCACTGCATAAAATAAAAAATAAAATGATCTTTTTCAAGGATAGCATTTGCTGCTGAGATGCAAGCCGACACAATGTAAATTTCCGCATATTCGGTTATTTTAAAATTTGGGTATAAACATACTCATATAAAATGTTTTTTGGTAATAGTTGCAATTATTTTTTGTGTACCAAAGAAAAGTCAGTATGATTTATTAAATTTACCGCTCCATTTTTCTATTAAATATTACTGTATAATGAAAAAGATAACTTTTTATATTCTGTTTTCCTTTCTATTAGTGCCTTTTCTTTCTTTTTCACAAGAGCTCAATATTGACGGGGATACAATTAAAGTTTCTTCTGAGGCTTTTCCGAGCATGCGTTTTCCCGATGAGATTCAAACTGCCAAATTATCCTGCCCTGATAAGAATTATCAGTTGAAATATAATGGTAATAGGATAACCATAAAGCCCGGGGTGGAAAAACCTGTATCACCTTGCCAGCTTTTTATCGATGAAGGGCCTGAAAAAAAACAACGTAATCACCGTTTTATACTCATTTTTGGCGACCAGGCAGACCCGATAGATGTTTATCATGATCTCCATACTACTGAATTGATACAGCAACGTATCGATCTCCTCGCTTCTGGCAAAAAAAAGCCGAATGATCAAAGCAAACCTAAAGGCCCGGAGCAGCCGGCCGTAACACCGCCTCCGGCACCTGTGAAAGAAAAACAAGGGGGGGGGGAGCCGATAGCATTTAGCAACAATGACTCAGTCTTTATGCTTGATAATGGAAAAATGTTGTATAGGGCCGAGCTTGAAAAGAGGATCTCTGATAAAACATACATGCTGACCAAATGTCTGGAATTGTTGTGCAAGAAGAAGGAAAATTATAATAATGCAATTGATTATGGTATGAAACTGTTCAACAATGACGAGACAAGAACTGTACAGATAAGTAGCAAAAAAACAAACGCCATTGAAGCCAAACCAATTAGAAAATATTTTATCAGAATATCACAATTGCAATATGATCGGGTTGAGATCAAATGGAGAACAGGGGTATTCGTAAGCAATATTGTTAAGCAACAAGATGGAACATACAGAGGGGTAGTTGCGATCGAACAGGAATTTACAGGTTACAACGGGAATGAGGCGAATTATGCATTTCATGATGTAACAAAAAAGAAACTGGAGATCATTATCAAGATATGGGATGCCGTACAGGATGGTAAAGAGAAAACATTGATGGATGTTTTTCTTGGAAACATTGGAGTTTCCGAGTCTCTTAAATAGTTGATTGCCTTTTCTTATCCTTTAACTACATCTTACAAACACATAAAATTTAGAAAATGAAAAAAATTGTTGGGATACTATTACTGTTAGCTTCAGCCTATACAACACCTTGTTCTGCCCAGTTTTTTTCTACCGACGATAAGCTAAAGGATGAGATTTTTTTGCGGGAAGTCAAAGTGATAGACGAGTTTATTGAAAGATTTAACGACGATAAAAATTCATTTATCCGGAAAGAGTACCAAAAACAGAATAAGCCCTATGCCCTTCCCCGTAAAGACATTCTGATATCATTGTTCAATCTTGATAATCCCCAGTGGAGTAAAAACACCTCGCTGGAAGAGTTCTTTCATGATGTTTCGGATTCTGCGAATCCACCCCACCTTTCATTTACCGATACCAACTGGTATGCCGAAGCAAGCACTACGTTTGTATACAATAAAAAGACGATTGAGATACCAATCTTTCTGCACATTCAGGTGGCAAAAAACCATGGTGCCAAATGGATGATCGCCGGAGTGGGGGATAACCCTGTTTTCGGGGGCGTTCAGGCTTCCTTCACAGATCCTGAGCTACAGAAAGGGAAAGACGTTATGAAGTTTATCGCTACCTCTAGCTATGCTACAAACTTTGTGGAACTGCACAACTCATTCTCCGATAAGAAGAATATACTTGACTTTTTCGAACCGGAGCTCCTGGCTACGGATAAAGGCAAGCAGTTTATTAATTTAATTCTCCAGAATAAAGTTGAATTTAAGTATGTAAAGGATTTGAAATTTTACTTTTATCAATTGCCAAACTGGGTGTTTGTCGTTGAGCAGTTTGACCGCAAAAGCTTGAACAGCGGCTGGTTGATAAATGATGTGAAGAAGGTGCCGGAAGCAGACAAGGAAAATTCTAAAAAACAGTTACTGCAGCGATAGCAGCAAATTTTACTAAAGGTTATGATGTTCTATAAATTTTGTAAAAAGGGCGCTATTGTTATGCTGCTCTGTTTATTCCCCTTTCAGGATATCTATGCACAAAAGACACTGACCGTCCGGGATACGGCCAGTATGTATGCGGCAGCCCGGGATATTCTTATTGGTAACAGGTCATTTGTTACATTACTGAATTTTCTCGCAGACCCAACTAACTCGGAGGGCGACAGAAAGGAAAGTATCAGTAACAATATCGAACAGCCAAACAATATTTTCCTGAGTAAAAAAATAAACATTGAAGGGGATACCGACCCCGAAAGCCTCATTCCCGGAAAACATGAGGAGTCGATCGAAGACTACCTGACATCATTCAACAGTTATTACCATACGACAATCGATAATTCTATCGAATTTACTTTGAAATCTGCCTCGCCAATTATGAGAGCAGATAACAAGATGGCATATGTCAAGATGCACTATAGCCAGATATTCAAAGGGAAAAGTATGGATGGCAAACCCTACAGTAGGAGCTATAGGGTGGCAGAGGTGTTCTTTAACAAAAAAGGCGACGGGGATCAATGGCAGGCATACATCAACTCGGTGAAATTCGAGGACCCCAAAGCTGCCGTTGACGATGGAAGCAGAAATATTCCGATCGTGAATTCAAATGCGAATGCGGCACCTGAAATCCGGATTGAAAGAGATGAAACCTATTACAGATCATACTTGCTGAAGGGAACCTATGCACTGTCTGAAAATAAATATGCAGATGCATACAGATATCTGAAGGAAGCTCAGGGGTCACCTAAGTTCGTCGGTGAAGCAAACAGCTTGTTTTCTAAGCTTAAGGCGCAGATCAGGAGCACTGTTACAATGGAGACAGACAGCTTTTTTCATAGTGTACTGAAAAGGAGGGCGAAAGAGATCGAAGACAATCATAAATACGAGGAAGCCAAAGCTTATTATGTTTTTTCGAGGGAATGTGACCTGTCAGATAAATCGATCCCCGACCGTATAACGCGACTTGAAGATAAAATATACGTTCAGAAGGAAATGGATGCGGCCTACGACAAAGGCCTTTATGACCAGGCTGTTTTGAGCTATAATACGGCGATAAGGAGCGATCCCGAGAACTCAGACCTTTACCTGGGCAGGGCAAAATCCTATGTAATGCTTGGCCGGGACGCTGATGCCCGCAATGATTTTAATATAGCCATCCGGAATGATCCTGCTAATATCGACATATATTTTTGGCAGGGACGGTATTTCGAATCAAAAAGTACCGCTCCGGCCTATGACAGCGCGTACGCATGTTTTGTGAACTATATCAATAAATCCCTTTACAAGGACGACCCCGCGTTGAAGCCCATTCATAGCGAAGCAACTTATTGCAAGGCGATGAGCTTATATAAAAAAAACAGCTTCCTTGAGGCTATAGATTCATTCCGTTCAGCAATTAACCAGAACCCCGGTTACTTCCAGGCATACTGCTATCTTGGTTGCTGCTATTTTGAACGGAGGGACTACGCCAAAGCTATTGAACAATTGCAGAAATCAATTGAAATAAACGACAAGTATGCAGATGCCCATTACTGGTACGGCAAAACGCTGAGGCAAAAGGACTGGACGAAATACCAGGACGAAGCGATCCGCGAAATGGAGCTGGCAATATCTATTATTGATAACAACAAGAACATGAATTGGTTCTTGTGGAATAGCGAATTGGCAGATATTCTGCAGCGCGCCAAAAAATACGATGATGCTATTAAATACTATACCAATTGTATTAACATAGATCAGGGTAAGTACTTTCTCTATTACCTCTACCGGGGCGAGTGCTACCACCTTGGCGGATATAACGATAATGCAGGCAAAGACTATTATACCTATAAAACATGGTGTGATAAATACGGAGTTCCTCCCAATCCCGCATATCAGAAGGACCTTGACCAGCTAAATAACGGAAAGTAATATGGCCAGTATCAAAGTAGATAAAGGAGTACTGCTCTCAGAGATATTGCACATCCGCGAGGATTACAAGGCCACTGTGGTTGCTTCAGAGCTGATCGAACATGGCTTTCCAAGAGAGGATCTTTATTTCAGGAACGTCAGTTTGTTCAGGCGGTTTATTTCGAAGGATATCAACAATATTGTTTGGGAGGAAAATGACAATGAACCGGATAAACTTGTAATTGAGCTCAACAGGGAGGGGCTTTATGACATGCTGCCCGACGGCATAACCCATGCCAAGACTCAGAAAACCAGTGAACAGAACTACGCCAATGAGTTCGCGATACACAGAAAGCAGGAGGAAAATGCACGTACATTTTTTGGTACGTTTGAAAACGAATTCCTTCACTTTTCGTTGCAGCTTGAGATAATTGAACGTGAGCTGTATAACAACAAAAACCACGAAACGACAAGAGCCTTTTTCGAATATTTTTACGGAGACAGCAGTGTTCTCACCGATATCCAGGTGTTGACATTATTGTATATCCTGCCGTTATCAAACAAGATTCGCGCAGATATAAAGCTCATTTCACAGACGCTGACTAAAATTCTCAATTACAAAATAGTCGTGACTGCGCAGAAAAACCGGCCCCAGTTACTGAGCAGGGGCGCGTCTTCAGCAAAGCTTAACCAGGCAATTCTCGGGGTCGATAGCGTGATCTCCGATAGCTGCCTGGTACATACTTTTTCGTACAATCTTACCATTTATAACATCCATTTTGATCGTTACGAAGATTTCGAAAAAAACGGAAAGTGCAGCAATGTACTGGATTTTGTATTACCTTATTTTTTTCCGGTAGGTGCAGATGTGAACATAACATTGCTGCCGGACGATTCTTGCAGGGATTTTAAAACATCAATACCGGAAGAAAGTAATTTTTTAGGATTTAATTCATACATTTAAGCTCAAATTTTTTAAAAGATGTTAGTCTACGTTGTTATTTTAGCCATTATATTTTTAGTGAGTTTCATCACGCTGTTCGTTCAAAATAAGAATGGCGGACAAATGATGAACATGAGAGTAGTGTTGTTTTTCTTGCTGTTTGCCGTTATTATGTCTGCCTGTGGATTCCTTGGAAAAGTATCCTCCGCAACCGATTCTATGACCTGGTTCTTCATCTTGCAAGTCGTATTCTTCGGTCTTGGTTATCTTGTTAGTTATCTGCTCAAAAAGAATTTCTGGGGAGAGTTGGCAAATGAAAAAGTAGGCAAGATATTGTTTGTGCTTGCTAATGCAACCTTTGGAATGATCGGGTTTACTTTGGTGTTCAATCGTTTCAATTCCATGGGCTTGGCGCCTTATTTCTCCTTGTCGATATTTACATTTGTTTTACCTCAGTTTTTCCTTACCAGCTTTGAAGCCTTCACCGAGATACCACAGGAGATATACAAGGTTTGGTATTATCCCGATGAAGAAAAGGAAATTGACTTCGATAAGATCGATACCAGCAAGGTATTTATGCTCGAAATGGAATTTTCCAAATCGATCAATGACAATAGATTGGTTAACAGTAAGGCCAAGGCTCCATTGGGTATGATGTTTGGCGATTGGTTTATGTCGTTCATTGAAAACTACAATCACAAGTTCGACCAGGAGCCGATCCAATATCTCGACTCGGATAATTCTCCGCACGGCTGGATTTTTTATGTAAAACCTTCCTTTTTTGGAACAGCGAAGTATATAGATCCGGATGTATCTATTTCCGACAATCAGATCAGCGAAAAAAATGTCATCATTGCACGCCGCGTCGGATTAGTTTAATTTAATTTATTTTTGCTAACTTTTGATTTCCTAACTTATATTTTATACGTTTGTTTTTCTGACACCAACACTAAAATTTATTAAAAATAATGTTACCTAAACTGCAATATCACCTTACAAATTGGATCGACGGGATGAAGATCAGCCGTCATCACTTTAGTAATAGTGAAAGCGCTGTTTTGGATCTTTTGAGGGATGTGTCAGCTATTGTGGTATCCGCAAATAGCTATGGGCTGCTTAGCCCCGAGCCGGGAGAAAAAAATGCCATCGAGTGTGAAGTATTATCATCGCAGTCAAAGAAATTCAAGATTAGCGTAAAACTGTGCCGCGCCATCACTATTGGAGGGTGCCGCATAGAGATAATTCCGGGTGTTGATCCTGAACTGGTGAGCGACAACGAAATATTTACTGCGTCAAACATGGACGACCGCAGGAGAAATGTTTCGTCTTACCTCGCTGTTATCAGTGTTGATCCTTTCACTCGTCTTCCGTTTGGTGAGCCGGCAGTAGATGAATACCCTCCGAGGAACCCTTACAGTATCAATACTTACAAGTTGAATCTTATTACGGAAGAGTCGCTGAACACTTCCAGCCTTGGGGCGTTCCATTTCCCCATCGCCCGCTTCAACGTGAAAAACGAGGAACTGGTAAGAGATGCTAATTACATTCCTCCGTGTGCTTTTGTAAGTGCACATCCAGGCACCCGGCAGATTTACAACAACGTCGGGGAGCATTTTACGCACATTCAGGACTATTGCACTGAAATTATTCAGAAAACTTATATCGACGGTCAGAATACCGTACTGGGACAAAATATCAGGAAGCTATGCGAGAGTAACATGAGGCTCATAGCTTCTGAGTTTTTCTACTTCCGGACAATGTTCCACTCGCAGTCGCCTGTTTATCTGGCAAATGCCATCGTTCAGCTTGCGAATGCAATTAAGATTTCTCTGAATATCATCTCTGATAAAGAGAAAGAGGAAGTATTACAGCACTTCAGGGAGATGAATGACATTAGCCCGACAAAATTCGAGGAAATATTGGGCAATGCGATTGATGCAGACTACACGCACGATGATATCTACGGCTCATTCCAGCCGCTCATTTACTTCCTCACCACGTGGAGCGATCTGCTTGAAAAACTGAAAGACCTCAAGCTCATTAACCGCAGGAATGAAAAGTTCGATGTCGGACCGCAGCGTACCATTGAAACACAAAAAGACAAACCAAAGAAATTCTCAATATTTGATTAATATACTAATTCCAATTTATGAAACCAATTAACACAAAAGAGCGTTCTAAGTCACTATGGCAATTTTTATTTATAGTATTTGCACTTTGCTTTCTGCCAATAGGTATTATTTTCTGCGCATACTATGAAACACCCGTGGAAATAGGCCGGGAGCAGCAGGAGAAACTGACCACCTTTACTGAGTTTGAGCATACACAGCGTGTGCTTGTAAAACAACTTGCTGACATCGATAAAGATATCGTATCGCTTAATAATGGTTCAAACGTCAATGCGCAGCTTGTAGGCTCTAATATCACAACGGCTATTGCTAAGTTGGGATCAGATGCTAAAGCGGATACCGGAGGCTTAATTAAGACACTTCAAAAAACTTACAGTGACTACTTTGTAGATGCAGACCGTTTGTCAAAAACTGCCGCCGAAAATAAGAAAGTAAACGGCGACTTGCTCAAAATGCAAACAGAGTTGAAAGAATGCAAAGATAAAACCGATAAGCTGGATATGATTAATGCAATGCATAGTAAATAGAAAGACTATTGTTCTGCATCCCGGGGTTTGAAATGTTTTACTGCAGCATTTTCTTTGTGTTAGTTAAACACTAAAATTGGATACTTATTTTTAAAATATACGCCTGCTTCCGGCAGGCGTTTCACTTAACAGATACATTTCACCATTTAATACAATAAAACATGACAACTCTTTCCTTTAGCGATTCATTGAAAACGTCAATTCAGATCGCACAGTCGTTGGCAAAAGAAAATAAGAATGAAAAATTCTCATTGCCGCATATGCTCATTGGCTTATTGCATAAGGAATCCGGCTTGCATCCTTTTCTCCAGTCAATGGACAAAGACGTAAGTTACATGAAAGAATGGGCTGAGATCAAAATTGACGAATGCCCTAAATCGGGTAAAGTAGTTGAATCCATCCCCGCAGACGACAAGGTCGCCACAGTATTTGAAGAGGCTGATAACATCCGCCTCAAATTGGGCTTGGATGATATCACGCCTATCTGCGTACTCACTGCGATCGTTAAGCCCAACGTTGGCTTCCCCGCAGATCAGTTAAAATCATTCCCGCTCCGTGAAAAGGAAATAATGGACCTGTATGTGAATGACAGTTCCATGAAGGCCGCGGTAGGCATGGGCGGCGGTGGATCTGAGAACGGTGCACCCGGCCAGGCTAAGCCCGGCAATACCGCTATCCTAAAATATTGCATCGATAAAATATCGCTCGCTAAAGAAGGGAAAATAGACCCCATCATAGGCCGCGACAGGGAAACGCGCATGATGCTGGAAATTCTTGGCCGCAGAACAAAGCCAAACGTGATGATTACTGGCGATCCAGGTGTTGGAAAAACAGCCCTTGTTGATGGCTTCGCGCTTAGTATCGTTGAGAATAATGTACCTGATCATTTAAAAGGCGCCTCCTTATTTGAGCTTGACCTGGGCGCTCTGTTTGCCGGAGCTTCCTACAAAGGTGAAGTAGAAGAAAGGCTGAAAAGCATCATCAAAGAAGTTAAGCAGTTTGATAAGGCTATACTTTTTATTGACGAGATACATACCATTCTTGACCCTAAGGGCCAGGCAGGTGCTGGTGTGGCAAACTTGCTTAAACCAGAGCTTGCCAGAGGTGAGCTTACTGTGATCGGTGCAACAACGCTCGACGAATATCGTAAGATAATAGAGCCGGAGCAGGCATTCAGCCGGAGATTTGAGATCGTAAAGGTCGACGAGCCGGACGTGACTACTTCATCTAAGATGCTTGAAAAATTATGTCCGGCGTTTGAGGAGCACCATGATTTGAAAGTTGATAAGGAAGTACTGTCTGAGTGCGTTCGCCTTGCAAAACGTTATATCAAGGACCGCAGGCTACCCGATTCTGCAGTTGACCTGCTGGATAGGACAATGGCCGCTATTAAGATGATGAATGATACCTCTAATATCGAACTGGATGACCTGACCATCGGGTTTGATGTTTTGATAAATGACAAAGATTCGCATGAGGTTGATAAGCTGAATAACTATAAGTGGTATCACCGCTCATTGAAAAACAGGCTGAGCCCCGTACTTTATGGCCGCCTCACTGATGTTATAGATGTTGAAAAAGTGGAAACGGTTGCAGAAATAGAAAGCTACCTTACATCAAGCCTCAGTTCCCTGAAAGAGTTTTCAAAGGATAAGAAAGATGCAGTAGGGCTGCAGGAGCTCGCTGCAATAGTTGCTTTCAAAACCGGTATCCCGATGGGAAAGATACAGGCCAAGGAGCAGCAAAAGCTGATGGAAATGGAAAATATCATCAAAAAGCGTGTTGTCGGGCAGGATCTGGCGGTAAAGGCGCTGAGCGATGCTATCGTAGAGTCGCGTAGCGGCCTCAACAAACCGGGTCAGCCTATAGGTTCATTCTTCCTGCTGGGTCCTACAGGTACAGGTAAGACCGAAATAACAAAAGCTATTGCCGATTTCCTTTTCAACGACGAGAAGGCGATGATACGGTTTGATATGTCCGAGTTTAAAGAAGAGCATTCTGCGGCTTTACTGTATGGTGCGCCTCCCGGATACGTTGGATACGAAGAAGGCGGTATGCTCGTAAACAAGATCCGCCAGCAACCTTATTCTGTTGTATTGTTCGATGAGATCGAGAAAGCACACCCTTCAGTTTTCGATATATTCCTGCAGATACTTGACGAAGGAAAAATGCATGATAGGTTGGGTAAAGAGGGCGACTTCTCAAACTCACTTATCATATTCACATCCAATATAGGTAGCGAATGGATCGTTGAGCAGTTTGGTAAGGACATCGTTCCGAAATCTTCGCAACTAATGGAAATAATGACGAAACACTTCCGTCCGGAGTTCCTTGCTCGTCTTACCGAGATTATCCCGTTTGCACCTATCAGCGAGAAAAATGTTGTCAAAATACTGGAGATACAGATGAAAAGTCTGCTTGACAGCCTGGACAAACAAAATATAAGTCTTGAGATTACCGATGACGCGAAAACTAAGATAGCGCTTACCGGATTTACACCTAAATACGGTGCACGCCAGATATCCGGAGTGATCCGCACCCACCTCAGAAGACCCATTTCTAAGCTTATTGTCACGAATGCAGTGAGCAAAGGCGAAAAAATAAAAGTAGAATTGGACGAAGAAGGCGAAGTCAAATTTTTAATCGAAAAATAATTGTAAATAATTTTTGTTTGTTCGTTTTCTTTTCTAAATTTACCATACAAAAAAATAAACTATTATGTACAATTACGATGTAGGCGGTAATGCCGTTGAGCAGACCGCGTCCGAGGGAATGGCAGAGATTGCCCAGAATAGAACCATGTTTGTTCAGAAATTAACTGCCGACGATGCTGTAAAGCCGGAAGCTGTTTATAACCTGACTTCAACCGAGCAAGTGTTTGAACATTTTAAACCACAGGTGGCTGTTGAGTTTGAAAATGCAGAAGGATCAACAGTTAACGAAGATCTTCGCTTTAATAACGTTGGCGATTTTGGTGCAAACAATATTACTAAGCAAAGCAAGTTTTTGTCTGACCTGAATGTTCAGCAGGATCAGTATCAGAAAATGATGAAGCAGCTCAAGACCAACAAGCTTATGAAGAATGTATTGGACAATCCCGATACAAAAGCAGCTTTTATCGATGCATTGAATGCGCTGATACAGGAATTGGACAATGCGAAATAATAACTGACAAAAATTAAAAAACGTTTAAAAAATAAAAATCATGGCAGAAGAATTGGAACAATCCGCCCAGACGGCGGAGTATAAGGCGCCGGAGAAGCTTGCCAACCCCACCCAGACGCTGGAGCAAAGTTTAGGCAAATTATCAAAGTTTGGTGGATTTGAGTTTCTCGAGACAGCAGTAGATGGTGTTGCAAGCTTAAACCCCGAGCGTAAAGCAAGGAAGAATATATTCCTTACAGAAGAAGGCAAAAAACAAGAGCGCGCAGATCTGAAGAAGAAATTGCAGCTTTGGATGAGCCTCGTTTCTGAAGCGCAGGACATTAACGACATGGTTGAAAAGTGCAACTCTAAAACAGAAGTTGCAAACGCAACCTTGAAGAAAAACCTCAAGAAAGCATTGGAAGCTACTCGTGAGCTGGAGACATCTTATCGCTCTGTTTCTCTGTTCTATGCAAATTGTCAGTCAGACAAGGTTAAGAACGTAACGTTTGTAAACGCTGCGCTTGACAGTTTGAAAGACCTTGACAATCCTAGGTTCATTGACTTTATCGGCAACGAGCTTAGCCAGAACTATGACCGCCTTGACCTCAGAAATAACTACTCGCTTATGTGCGTTCCTGGTTATTTGGGTTCAAACAAAGTGGTTGAAAAATGGGCAAGAATGGCTCATAAGAACAAGGTGATGATGGTTACCGACTTCCTGGAAACAGATAAGGCAGACGACGTTATCGATATGTTCACCGAGGCTAACTACTCCGGTGGAGATGTATTCAAGTCGAATGTGATGATGGCCTGCAACTGGATAGTTGGTCGTGGCAAAAATGCTGAAATAGGCGAAGAAGATGACCTGATGGTTCCTCCTTCTGCTTGTCTTGTTGGCAAAATGTACGCTACACCTACAGCGCAGGTATCTGCAGGTAAGACTTTCGGTAGCATGAACGAAGTTGATGGTGTTCGCTTTGATCTTAAGAAGTCAGAAATATCAATGCTCGATAGAATTGGTGTTATCCCAATGGTTAACGAATATTCTAAGGTAATGGCGTTCTCTGCTAAGACATTGTTCAATGGCGATAACCTCGGTCTTCAGACTTACTCGGTAGTACGTGTATTCGATTACATCAACAAGGTGTTGATCGACTTCCTGAACCGCCGTGCGTTTGAAAACTGGTCAAACTCAAGCCAGGCTGATCTGCGCAAACAGATCACTAAGTTCCTCGACAGCGTTCAGGGCCCAACAACAAGCAGCCTTATTGAGAGCTTCAATATCGCGCGTTTCGAAAGGGATCCTAATCAGAAAGACAGGATATATCTGGACATCAACATTACTCCATACTTCCCTGCTAAGAGCTTTGTGCTTAAATTAGATGGTATGAAGGGCGATGGTGGTAGTGCCGCGTGGGATACTGCAACACAAGCAAAATAGTTTTTATTTTTCACTAAAAAGTATACGTTAACAATTAAAAACAACAATTATGGCATCAAAAGCGATTTTAGAAATGTTCGGCAAAAAATTCAGAGTAGCATCTGTTAGTTTTGGTATGAGCAGGAACGTAGAAAGTTCCGGACGTACTGCAGGTGTAGTTCATGGAGGCCAGATTTCAATTTCCGTAATGACGGATTCGAAGGATACAGAGGCGATCCTTAGTGCAATGCTAACCGCTGCAGACCAGGCAGGAAAGGATGGAACAATATCGTTCTACGAGTCGGGTGATACAACGAAAGTATTGAAGAAAATAGAAATTAAAGGCGGTTTCGTTGTTGATTACAGCGAAAGCTACAGCGATGGTTCTGAGCAGGTGATTAGCTTCACACTGACTTGCCATGAGCTGAATCAAGGTGATGCCAAGCTCAAGCAGAATTGGGCTGGTGATGCTGTCGATTAATCTATTTTTCAAAAACAAAAACTACAAAGCACTTTTGGGTGCTTTGTAGTTTTGTTATTAAATATATCATTGTGGCGTTTGGAACCAAAGTAGCTATACAGATCAAGGGGGAAACAATATTTCCGATATCATCCCTTACTATTAATCAGCAATTTAACGATCATCATTACTTCGAACTTAAGTTCGATAACGATGTTATCGAAGAGAAATTTTCTGTGCTCATTAATAAGTCAAAAAATTTCCTTGGCGAAGAGATCACTATTACATTGAGTGATAGGTCCGGTTCTGGTAATCCTGACAATATTTTTAAAGGGGTCATTACAGACATCGGCATTGCCAACGACCCGGCTAGTGGAAGTTGTCTCATATTTAAAGGATATAGCCCTACCATTTTACTGGAGGGCGGTGAAAGTAATTCTTCCTATAACGACAAGAACCTGTCGCAAATAGTTAAAAGCATTTTAGGTAGCATTCCTGGTAATGTTATCAACTCAGCTATTGCCCCTGCATTTAAATCTTCTATTCCCTTTGTTGTTCAATACAGGGAAAGCAATTTTTATTTTGCCCGGCGCCTGGCTGCACAGTTTGGTGAGTGGTTTTATTATAATGGTACCAATCTGTATTTCGGCAAACCATCGGCCGGGGGAACTTTGAAACTGAACTATCCTAACGATATCAGTAACCTCCAGCTCAATGTTCGTGTTGCCCCCCTAAATTTCGAAAACACAGAATATTATTCTAAGGACGATAAAAAATTCGCCAGCGCATCCTCCGGACAGTCTGTTGGCGGGCTCGATAGTTTTGGAACTTCCGCACAAAGCGTTTCCAATAAGCTGTTCTCAAAGCCCAATACGGCTATGTCGTTAGTGCCGGTTCAGAATAATAGTGATCTAAATAGTCTTGTTGGTTTTCAAAAATCAGCATTGGCATCAGGCATGGTAGGCGTTCGTGCCACAAGCTGGTCTCCCTATATCAAGGTTGGCACTGCCGTGTCAATTAATGCCTTTAAAATGAATAAGGCGAAGGAAGATTTTGGTAAATACATTGTTACATCGGTTATTCATTCTATTGATGCATCCGGTATATACAGCAATGTGTTCGAAGCAATCCCGGATTCGTTAAAGGTCCCGCCTAACCCTTTTTATCAGAAGTCGGTGGCAGAACCGCAGCTTGGCGTGGTGAAAAGCACAGAAGACCCCGATAATATGGGTAAAGTAAAAGTGCAGTTATTGTGGCAGAAAGATAGTGATACTACTCCCTTTATTCGTGTAATGAGTCCTCATGCAGGCATGAGAGATGGTAACAAGAAAAACAGGGGTATCTTTTTTACACCTGAGGTAGATGATTATGTGGTTGTAGGCTTTGAGCAGAATGACCCCGACCGTCCGTTTGTGATGGGCAGTGTCCCCAGTGGTAAAGCCATTAATACGTCAATGAACTCCGATAATGATGCAAAAGCAATAAGGACTCGTTCAGGCAATACCATCTACTTTTACGATAAGGAGAGCGCCAAAGAACAGGAGATCAGGATCGAGACCGACGAGAAGAATTATATTTCGATAAAAGTGCCCAATGGCAAAGGCGCAATACAGATATTCTCTACGGATACCATTGAACTGACATCGGAGAAAGAAATCACTTTAACCTCAAAGGATATAAAGATCAAAGCTTCCGGCAACCTTGACCTTGAGGCCAACAAAAATATTACTATTAAAGCTGGTCAGAAGCTTGCTCTGTCCGGTATGGAGGTTGCCGCCCAGGGTACTCAGAAATTTGAGGCTAAAGGCGCACAGGTTAGCATCGCCGGCGATGCCAAGACCGAAGTTAAAGGCGCTATGCTCTCTCTTGAGGGTAGTGCTGTAACGCAGCTTAAAGGTGGTATTGTACAGATCAATTAATTTTATGGCTACTTACTATGAGTTACCTATAGACTTCCTGACGCTTACTAAGCCGAATCATGATTTGGCTACCTGTGAGCTGAAAAAGTCTATAGCCCAGAATATCATCCTCCTGATTACGTCCAAATGTAACGAGCATCGCTTTGATAATGCCTACGGTTGTGAGATATGGGACATGGATTTTGAGCTCATCCTTAATGAGCGTATATGGCTTGAAAAGGTCAGTGGCTCTATATTAAGGTCGTTGAAAAAACATGAACATCGTCTTGAGAATATCGCTGCGGTAGTTAATATTTCCGAAGAAGAATTTGTACACAGCACTACAGGTATCAGGGGCATAAGAAAAAAGATCACCGTTTTAATAAACGGACAAGTAAAAGAAACCGGGGAATTATTCAGATTTAGTACCAACCTTTTTTTAAGCCCGATATCTTTCGATTAAAATGGACGCACAGGACAGGACCCAGCTAACAAAAGAAGCCATTGCCAGCCGTATGTTTCGTAACGCCGCCAGGCAATGGGGGCTAAATGACACCAATATGGACAACTTCGATCCATTGGTGAGACTCCTCATTGAAGCGTGTTCTTTGGAGATGTATCAGCTCAGCAACCAGATAGAAACGGTGCAGGAGCGAATGATCGAAAAGCTGGCTCGTCTCTTAACGCCGCAGGTATATGTGATTCCAAAGCCAGCGCACGGTATTTTGCATGCGCGCGCCGTAGATCCCGAAAGTACACTGTCCGACACAATGCAGTTCTTTTATCACAAAAAGATCGCATCAAAAGTTAACGGCCCGCTCGACTCTAATCTCGATGTATTCTTTTCACCTGTAGGTGCTTACAAAGTGATCGACGGTGACATTAAAATAATTGCAGCCGGCGATAATGTTTACAAGGTAAATGAAACCTATTTACAGAAGGAAACCTTTTTGCGCACATCTAAGCGAATTCCGTTCCGCACGGTTTGGCTCGGCATAGAGCTCAACCAGCATATACAGGATATAACAAACCTGTCTTTATTTTTTGATTTTAAGAACACACCCGATAAGAATAAGTATTTATCGCTTATTCCATTTACTCAATGCACCATCAATGACACACCGGTGCATTTTCATAGCGGGCTCTATGATTATTATTCAGAGACGGAGAAGAACACATTCCAGAATTCGCTCGAAGAATTATATATCAATAACCGCATTGAAAATTTTACAAGCGCATATTACAAGGATCAGTTCATAACCATTGATCCTCGCAATCAGTTTCTGCAGAACGTAGGTTCACTGAAGCAGAAATACCCGGTGGAATTCGAAAGTATTCTTGGCGCCAAAGAGTTGGCAGCTTTGAATAAAGACCTGCTTTGGGTTAAGCTTACCTTCCGTCCGGAGTTTTCCTATGACATCCTCGATGATCTGACGGTGTCTATTAACTGTTTTCCCGTAATCAACAGGCACCGTAATGAAATAACATACCGGCTGCAGCAGTATTTCAATATTATCCCGATGACCTCAGAGGAGCAGTTCCTTTCTATCGAAAAAGTAGAAAGCACGGCTGCTGATGTGAAAAACGACAAGGAGTACAAATACTATTCATTCGATCAGTTTGACAACTCGCAGAAAGGCACTTATACAGTAAGGGCCGGCAATCTCGAGCGGTTTGATGGTCGTGATGCTATTGAGTATATGGATAACCTCGTTGAGTTGCTCAGGGATGAAAGCCGCGCTTTCGCAGCACTGGGTCAGGACTTTATCGCCACTGCTATCAAGTCGCTTAACCAGAGCATCGCGCAGATTGAACAGAAAATAAAACAAAATGCCCTGAACGCTGAAAATGCACCCGCATACCTCCTCATAAATCCGGTTGCAGAGAATGATACCATTTTCATACGCTTCTGGACCACCAATGGAGATCAGGGTAACTTCATCAGGAGTGGATCTGCTTTGGAAATGTACGAGGGCGCACAATTCAAAAAAGAGGGTCTCACCCTTATGACGGTTACTACCAATGGCGCTAACCGGCTGAAAAATACAGAAACACTGGCTGCATATAAAAGCGTACTCATTTCCCGGGGCCGTATCGTCACTCAGCAGGATATAAAATCTTACTGCGACTTTTTCCTCCAGGGCAAAGCCACTATCAATACCCTCGAAGTAAAGAAAGGGGTAGGAGTTGGTCTCTTGCCCTCGCAGGGCCTTATCCCCACCATTGATATTAATATCAAACCCTTCGATAAAGATCAGTTGAGCGCCGACGAATGGGATGCATTGAAGCGGGCGCTGCTGGTTAACCTTGAAGAGCAGAGCGCAGTTAATCTCAATTACAGGGTGTTTGTAAATTGATTTAATTTCCCCTTCAGATTATTACTGACTTAGGTTTTTGTTGTAGATTAGTATAATAACTGATCAATTCAACATAAAATTATGGCAATGGTTAATAATAGGCCTGTGGTCAATATGGCCAAGGCTCCGGTGAAACCGCTCGTACTGAAGGTTAGCGAACAAGGTAAAAAATTCATCATGGATTGGGAGGGTCTTGCCCGTTGGGGAACCTCAAAAGAGAGTCCTGCTTTTAAGAAGCTATTTCCGTATGATACCGCTGAGAAAATGGTTCACGGAAAATTTCCGCCCTACAACAAAGAGTTCTATCTCGACTACCACAATAGCAAAAAAGATTGGACCATAGGCTATGGCCATAAGATTCAGCCTAATGAAAAGCAGTTGTTCAAAGATGGGATTACTGAAGCCGAGGCGATAAGATACTTCACTAAAGACCTGGCTTTTTGGGAAGACTGGATAAAGAACAACATCCTGAATTTGCCTAAAGTAAAAGAAAAGCCACTAAGCCAGAATCAATTCGATGCGCTCGCAAGTTATATCTTCAATCTTGGTGCGATCAAATATTCCACGCTGGCAATTAATAAAGGAAAGCACGTACATACAAAGCTATACAATGCCCTCGTTGCCGGAGACTATGATAAAGCGTCAGAGCAAATGGACGTGAAGACTAGTGGTGGCGTATTTAGCCAGGGCCTCGCAAACAGGCGCGATGCAGAGCGGCAAATTTGGAAGAAAGGTGTTTATCCAAACCATTCAGGTTACGCAAAACACAAACACTCGCAGCACGCTCCTGGCATAATGCAGCAGCTCTCAACAATGTTTAAAGCACATAAATAGCCCGTAATTGTTTCGCTCTGTATTGTAGCTGATTTTGCTAATTGATCCACCCGCAGTATCGCATCCGGTCTTTAATGCTCTGTGGTACTATTTTGACACAGGGGTTAGCAACAAAATTCGCCGGTGCCGAATTAGTAGCCTTGGCGCCGCGCATTGCGGTTACAGATCTGCTTGCGGTTTTCCATTGTGTCTCATATTGCCATACTTTTTCAAGCAGGTGCCGTTTGATCTCATCTCTCGTTGTGGTAAGCCCTAGGCACAGATCATCAATATAGGCATCAAAAAAATCTGCTGGTCCTTTCCTGGAGATCGTGATCTTCCGGCCTCCTGCAATTACCACAAAATCATCAATACCTCCGCCAACTACCTTGCTCATCGCATGGAGTATGTGCTCAGCTATTTCGGTGGTTATGGTCTTTGCAAATTCCCGCATCTTAATATCAGAGATCAGCAGGTCTAATTGGCTGCGCACCTGCGGCGTTACAGGTTTGTTTAAATGTGCATTCGGAACATTCTTTACATCGAAAGTATCAAGCCCTACAACTTTGATGCCTTTTGATATTTTATGGAACATGTCCTTCCCATTATTGATCCAGCTTCCGTTAGAATTGAACTGGGCCAGGTTGCCATCAAAAATATCCAGGGCCATCACTCTGCCCAGGCCTATCCACGTCTTTGGATCAGAAAACTTCTTGAACATTTTCTTTACGCCCTTCCCTCTGGTTTCCCAATCGTTTTCCTTGTTTCTCGAAAACAGGTCGCTCTCGGTCATGCCCTTCACATACGGCAACTTCACCCAGGTAAGCCCTGAAATAGTAAGTGGTAGTTGCTTTCCCGATTCTCCCTTGAACAGTTCCCTTGCTCGGGTCTTAAAAATGAATACTTCCGTAGGGTCCATAACTACGGGCTCCACTTCCATATCCTTTATGTTCTTAAGGAGTTTGCCGCTCCATTTTAGCTCGGTCGATATATCCCGCACAGCTATAGAGCCGCCATCAGACCTGTTTTCTCCCTTCACGGTTATGGTCGGCGATGTCTTGCCGTTCATTGTGAGGAAATAAACCGGCTTTTTATTAATGGCCTGCATAGCTTTGACAGAACCCGTACTTATCCGATCAATACCATTCATAGCTATTTCATTTGTGTAGCAAATATAGCTTACTGCATGCTTATTAACAATATTGTTATTTCTTGCAAATAGCCTATGCCATTCCCGCTTTACTTTCCATTAGCGATCATTTCCGCATAAGCATAATAGGAATCAAGCGAATGAGGGTCATTCCCAAATCCTTTAATTCGTGATTTCCAATCTTCAGAGCTGATCGCCTTGATCCTCGACTTCAATATATCCTCGGATCCATGCCCTGTGATCCTTGATTTCCAGTCGTCAGATGAGGCATGGCCCATCTGTGAACTGGAACTGAATCCTTCCATCTTTTTGCCCCTCAGCATTCCTTTCGAGTTGAAATACATTTTAACCTTGTCCAGCAGTGTGCTTTGGTAAATTCCCTTTGCATCTGCCATATCCGGGATCTCTATCCTCGATTTTCCAATCAGTTCAGCAGATTTCTCAAGTACAGCGTCTAATGCATTCCTCAATCGCAACGCTTCATTCTGCCACCCATCTCGGCCCATATTGTTCATGTTGAAGTTCATAATTATCGAGTGGTCTTGCACGCAGAGGTAATAGCAACCAAGGATCGGGCATTTTTCGAACAATTCAAGGTTGATATGTCCTGCTTCGATCATTTTATTTCCCTTCGTGATCATGCGAGCATCATGCATTACGTCTACCAGGTTGTTTAGCAGAACAGCTACACTTTCTATCGCTCCGGCAACCACAGTAGTCGTTTGCGACATATCAGCCACGCCAACCACCTTTGCAGTAAATGCTGCGGTTCTTATGACACCTTCTGCAGTCTGCACTTTAATATCGTGCTCTATTATCGAGATAACAGCGCTGAGCGCCGCCGCTGCATTCCCCGATCTTACTGCATCTACGCGATCACGCATGTCGCTTCTCGATGCCACATTGCGGGCAACGCCGACCCATGTTTTCAGCACGGCATAGCCAGATGTGGCAAGACCAAACGCCGGTGCCGCATTCTTACAAAACTCAGCCACACTCGCACCGAAGAATGCACTGATGATCTGCGTTTTAAGTTGGTCGGTTATCGAATCCTTGCTGGCATCCAGCGTTCCCATGATTAGCTCGATGATCGTCTTCAGGTTTAAGGCAGCCTCTGCAACGGCATTTGCATTGCCCACCAGCCCTGTTGCCGTGCCGCCCACATTCTTGGCTGAGTTCACGGCCTTATCGATCTTATCTGCCTCTTTTTTATTCCTGTTTTTTGTCAGGCCCCAGAAGCTGTCTTTAAATTTCAGCCGCTTGCCGGTAAACATTCGCTTGGCCGCGAGTGCATTCGCTTCCAGCAACATGGCTTTTGCAGTATTGTCAAGTTCCTTCTGTGCCGCACTCATCGGTTTCATCGCTCCCATACCGCATCCCAGCTCCTTAAATAGCTTCTCCACTGGTTTGTTGGCGTGTTTGTTTCTCACGCTTAATTTCCAGTCTTTCTTATCTTTTATCTGCTCCAGTATCCATGCCTCTAGCGCAGCTTTAGCTTTAGCCGGATTGCCCGATTTTATTGCCTCGTCCAGCTTTTTTAAAGTTTCGCTTCTTGGGCTTGTGGCGGAATACGTTTCCCTGATCCATTGATCATACGTTATTGATAATGGCATAAAATATTTTTAGATGGTTAGAAAAGTCAACAGTGTGTAAACGTAAATTAACGGAATAAGTAAGTAATTAACTATCTATAAATAACTAATGAATTGTTATTATACTTTTTAGATCACTAAAAGAAGGTTGTGGTTAATAGAATATCAGAATTGGTGGACGTTGCATATACAACTACCCCGTTTTAATTCGCCGGTAGAATTAAAACGGGGTAGTCATTTGTATAATAATGTAGACTTCGCATCACTCACTCATCCTCACCTTGTTCTTTGGAGATGAGCCTTGCTTGCCGGTAGGCGGGGGCGAGGTCTACTCGCCATACTTCTTATAAATATCATTCAGGTACACAACAGCAGCATCCAGTTCGCCGCCCTGCCAGTCGCCTTTTATCCGCTTCAGAAAATCCCGCAGCATAATATCCAGCGGTGTAAAGTTCGCGAGATCAAAAGTGGTCGGTTGCTTTGCCTGTTGGGTCGTGGCCGATGCTGTTGCTGCCACAGGTTTGGCAGCCGGTGCCGGTGTCACAGTCTCGTCTTCCCGAACCCCGATGGTTGGCCCCGGGCTCCCCATTGCTCCAGTCCTTACCGGCCTGATGCCAGCTACCATCAACGTATCTTCTACATAAAATCGCTTCACCGGGCCATATTCCATTTCCGCCATTTTATTAGCAAGCATTTCAATGGCTTTCCATGTGGTTGGGTCCTTCAGTTTATGAAAAACAGAAATGATTGTTTCTTCTGCGTAATCATCAGAATGGTCCACGATGGATTTTTTCAGGAATGCCTGTATCTTCTCAATATACTTTGCGTCCTGCGCCGGAATATCCAGGTCCAGTTCTTCGGGTATTTCAGCATTGTTCAGGAAGAACGCCTCAGAGCAAGTTCCCGCACAATAGATGGCCATTAATTTTTTAGCTACGGCAACCACATGGTCCAGGTTGTCCACAGTTGCCGGGTTTCCCGAAAACACGGCCTGTACCGCAGATAGATCATTGCCCGAATTTAGCTTGGAGCCACTGCTTCCGCCTACCCCCGGTAGTTCCATTACATCGCATGCATAACCGCACAGGTAAGTAAATACAACTCTTCCTGCTTCGTGATATGCGGTTTGTTGAAAGACTTTATTTTCCATAAATTATCATTTAGAGCTACCAATATATAAAATATTTGGAGAATTATATTTTATATTTTACAGTATGGAGTGCCCCTACGATTTGAGGCGAAATTACCTCCGTTCTTTTGTTCTCTTTTGGCTTCCTGCGCAGGAAAAATCTTTTTTTAGCAACATTATTTTTTATAATTTCACTTCTCGAGGACTTAAGACTTACGACTAAAACATGGGAAAGCCCGCAGCACGGATAGGAGATATGCATGTATGCCCGATGGTAACACCGGGTGTGCCGCCTATTCCCCATGTTGGAGGCCCTATCACAGGGCCCGGTGTGCCCACGGTGCTTATTGGTAATATGCCTGCTGCAGTTATGGGCGATATGTGTACTTGCGTAGGACCGCCTGATACAATTATTCTCGGCTCTACCGGCGTCTTTATTTCTAAAAAGCCTGCGGCGCGCATGGGCGACTCTTGCGCTCATGGTGGTACTATTGTCCTCGGGTTCCCTACTGTCCTTATTGGTGAGGCCGGTGGTGGGGGTGGAGGTGGCGTAAGTGCGATTCCGGTAAATGTAATGGTCGACCTTGTAGGCTCCATGCCTCCCGCAGTGAGAAACCAGATGAATAAAATGATTGCAATGAAGGAGGCCGCAATTGACGGCACTCCGTTTGTAAATGATCCTGTTGGTTCCGGTTGTTCAACCTGTTGTTAATTCCTGGATATTATGTCTACGCACGGCCATATGATAATCAAAGCAGAGCAAATGGAGCAATTCAGCACCTATATGCTTGAGGTTTTTATTAAAAAGACCATTGTGTTTTTAATAGGCAATTTTAAAGAATGGGCGGAAGGAAAAGACGAGACGGCGCTGAGACATTACATTCGGTCTATCATGGATCTTGGAAAAAAATATCATGTCACGAAGCAGATCAATTTGCAAAAGCTCATGCACTATCATATTGAGTACAAGTTTGATCTTCCGCTTCACAGTGATGTCGTGAAAATTCTTACTCAAAATAAAAACAGCGAGAGTCTCCGGATCGAAAATCTTCATCGCTACTTAAAATCGAAGGTAGAGGTGAATTCTGGTACAGAGTTATAAAATCAATTCAAAATGGGTCCTGATTATAATGGTAGTACGTCTGAGGTCGGTTCTCCGGTGGAATCGTGCCACGCTGATGAGCCGACCCCTACATTGACTTCCGAAACCTATGCAACATCTCCCGCCGACAGGGCGCGGTTGAAACTGGGGGTAGGGGAGCAGGTTACTCTGGTCTATGCTCCCGGCGGCGCTAGCTGGTCAATAGCTGGCGACGGGGCAATATCCTTTAACGATGGTGACGAACCTATTGATGCCATTACATTTACCGCAGCCGAAGTCGCTGGTTCTGTGACTATCACTGCCGATGGCGAGCATGGCTCATGCAGTCTCACGTTTGAAGTAGTTGCCCCTGCCAATATTACGGTGTATAAAAGGAGCGGTACACCATTGAAACATGAACAGGGAATGGTGGAATGTGGGTTTGAGGCATATGCCTATCTTCATCCTAATGATGTGAATTTTTATAGGGTAATGATCCGGGAGAAAGACTCTCGCGCTACTGGGAGTGGCAGCAGCAGCCGGTTATCGGGCGTTTGGCATTCTTCTTTCGAGCATGACCGCGAAGACTATACGATCCATGATCCGGCCGGTGGCGGAAACCTGAGCGAATGGGTTGGCATGGTACATCACGCAGAGAGATATGGCTCAAATACTGGCGGATATGATACTATCTGGCAGCGCTTGCCAAACAATGTCACAGGTTCTGCAGTCCCTTTCACGGTAGGAGTACTAAGCTTTACAATAGTTTGGCAGTGGAAAGTAATGGGCAAATCAGCAGTAACCAGTCTGCCTGCTATTCGCCAGGTCCATACGGTTACTGATGATGGCAAGATGCAAACAAGGAAAAACGGAGATTCGCGATCTTCAAACTTTGACGATGAAACAACTACTCCCGTTAACTTCCTTAGCTAGTTTTGGTAGTCGTTACCAAATTTGGTTGAGCGGATCTATTTAATCTAAATCACTGATAGTATAAGCAGGTATCAAATTTTAATAAAAGCAGACTTCGAAAATTCATCCCGAGCCCCGCCGAAGGATGACATCGAAAATAGCAAGTGGCTAAATTTCAATTTTTTGGGAGCGGTTCATAATAAGATCATGACAAATAATCTGAACTACATAAAAAAGACCCAATCGTTCATAAAAGAGTTTGAAAAGGAATTGGACCCTGAAAAACTGGGCGAAGCCTGTATCGAATTGCAGAAGGTGAATCTGAAGAAGGAACATGATCTCCGGATCATTATCCAGGTCAGGGCTGCCGCCTTGGTGCAATGGCTGAATTTGATTGAAATGTTAGATGAGCACATAGAACCGTCATTTGATGTCAGCGCAGGTGTAAGTATGAAACTTTTGTCCGGGAATAAGGATGATGGCCGCACGAGCGCCGAGCGGGACAAAGCAGCGGAGGATCACAACAAAAAGATCCGGAATTATAACATGCAGGTTAGTCTCGCTCGCATAGATCATCAGGTGACGCCGCATGCTAAAACATTTATTCGTAAAAACTATACTGGCCTCCCAAGCGATCAGCTTGAGTTGAAAACAGCAATAGAAAAAGGGTTGAAGAAAACGACTAGGGTCGAAGATTTTCTGAAATTGCTGGTTCACATGCCGCACAAATAGGCCCTTTTGGGGGTTATTTTTATCGTACACTTTCCGCAATGCCCGGATGGGCATTGCTTTCCGGTTCATTCCCATAAGCAACATAATATCAACTCGTTAATCGCAAAGTCATTTTTTTACTAACGATATTTTTTATAATTTCACCTTTCACTTTTTAAAATTTATTTACCCGCCAAAGCTATCGCGAAGGCGGGTGACTCACGACTAAAAAATGGGAAAACCCGCAGCACGGATAGGAGATATGCATGTATGCCCGATGGTAACACCGGGTGTGCCACCTATTCCTCACGTTGGAGGGCCCATCACAGGTCCGGGAGCGCCCACAGTACTTATCGGCAATATGCCGGCAGCGGTAATGGGTGATATGTGTACTTGTGTGGGGCCTCCGGATACTATTATTCTCGGCTCTACAGGCGTATTCATTTGCGGCAAACCCGCTGCCCGTATGGGTGATCAATGTGCCCATGGTGGAACCATTGTACTTGGTTTTCCTACTGTTTTAATAGGTGAAGCCGGAGGTGGCGGAGGCGGTGGTGTTGGCGCAATGCCTGTGAACGTCATAGTTGATCTTATGGGCACAATGCCTCCCGCAGTCAGGAACCAGATGAACCAGGTAGTAGCCATGAAGCAGGCCGCGGCCGATGGAGTTGCTTTCGTGAATAACCCAAATGAATGCGGCGATTGTACAAAGGGAAATAAAGGAAATTAATATACTTTTTATGTTCGTGGTAAAAGACAGTCAGAAGAAAAAATTGGATGACATTTATCTTGACTCGTATATAAAGTCATTTATTTTGAAGTATGACAAAGAAGAGAATAAACACCTTGTTACATATGACAATGTAAGGAACTGGGTTGTTGATGCAAAAAAATACAGCATAATCATTGCGAAAGACGTAGATTATTTCATCAACATGTGTGTTGACAACGAGGAGTTCAGGCAGATCCCGCGCATTAAGTGGATCGAATATTACTTGACGCACCCTGACATGAAGCCGATGGAAAAGCTTGGTACGATACTTAAAAAACTAAATTATGGGCAGTGATAATGCAGCCGTAGGTTCTAGTACTTTACATGGTCATCCTCATGATAACAAACCTAAAGAACAGCCTTTTACTATTACCATTGGATGCGATCATGCAAGAGTATTCAAGTTAAAGGATGCCTATGCAGTTGTGCCCAGTGCATCCGCACTGACGATTCCTTACAAGGATAATGTTAAGATCACCTATAAGGGCCCCAATCCTCCTGCATCCATCAATGTCTCAGGTATCGGTGAAATATCCGGTGGAGGAACATTTACTGTGCCATGCGAATTGAACCCAAACAAGTGGTATCAGGACAACGACAAGGACACAAGCGCTAAGGTCAAGTTTCTGAAAGAAACACTGTATAACCTTCTTACAAGAGTATTTACCTATGCGCAAACAAAAAGTTACTCAGTATCTGGCCTCCCCGTGCCGCCGATTACTTTGAAGATTTGTAATCCCGAACAATGGAAGTTAACAATTAATCTTCCACCTACAACATCATACAAGGTTGGCACTAAACTGGGCGCAACTGATGGGGCAAACGTCCAGTCTTTTACCCAGGAAAAGACGTCGAAAGGTAAAGATGCCGATGGTAAATCTGTAATTACGACCGAAAGTATCGGCACACGTGTCGTATCGACTGATAAGAAAACAGGGGCATCAACTTACGAACAGAAATTGCCGGGCGAGAAAAAGTTCGATTCTTATTCGCCTTTAGATGCGAAGTCCAATTCTGCCGACGAGGATACCTCAAAATCTGAGACAATTAAGTTCACGAGGAACAAGGCGGTTGTTGAGTTCAGCGCAATGAATGCCATTAAAAGCGCGATAAGCTTATACAACTTCGTTCACGAATTGCTGAATGCTATTGAGGACAATGTACCGAAAGTAGGGTGGTATATGGATGCCGACTGCCAGATATTGCAGGGAAAAGTGGATGTGGAATGGTACTGGAAAGAGAGCCCTAAGGATGAAAGAGTTTATTACTACTTATCCGCAAAAGGTACCTGGACACTGATACAGGCGAAAATTGAATTTGGTTTCGGAATAAAGAATTGCCTGGTCACAGCACAGTTGTTTGTGTCCATATCCGGTAGTATCCCGGTTACCCTGCAGATAGTGCAGGATTCCCCGGACGGCGCAACAAAAGGCGTCGCTCAGATTTCCGGTACCATCACAGCTACAATTGGAGCTCGGGCAGAAGTAGCCAAGATCGTAAAAGCAGAGATCAATGCATCTGCGGGCATCGTGGTCGCCGGTACATTCCTCATGGACCCGGAATCTGCAACGGGAATTCGCGTTACCGCCGATGTTAATTTCACCGGCATCATTGGCACAATTACGTGGTCGGTATTTGATGGCGGCGGAGGTGGTGCAAAAAAGAAAGTTAGTTCCGTTGATGCAGGGCAGAAAACTTCGCAGTTGATGGCCCCAAAACTATTGACAAGGTGGGAGTTCCCATCCAGGAATCCCATTAATAGTTTTCTGTCAGACAGGGTTAATGACGATGATCTGAAAAATATTATTTCCAGGAATTGTCTTGATTTTTTCAATTTCACAGATTCCTGCCTGGCTGCAAAGGGGCAGCTCAGCGATGGCGACATGCGTTCTTATATCTCGGAGCTTATCTGCGACAAAGCGGCATCAATGCCGATCATGAGGTCCGGAATGGCGATAAAGGGACTGGCACTCGAATATAAAAAGGTTTTGACCACAATGCAGAAGACGGTAGGGTGGACCGAATGGCAGGATAAGATACACACCGAAGAGCTGGATGTATTCATTAATGTGTTTATCCCCAGCGTATTAGCCACCAAAATTGACCCCACTTCAAAATATATTAATCATGCCTAGTTATAATAAACCTGTTTACTATTTTGAAGTAACAGCAGAGAACTGCAATGTCTTTGGTGCAATAAATGGATTTCCATTTTATAAACTAAATGCAGAGCACGCATGTTACTTCGCTTCACCAATGAATATCGGTTTGGTAAAAGGGATCAACAAGGTACAGGTTACAATTGCTCCGGTAATAAATGGCACTCCGAAAATTAATGTAAAGCCTGTTTGCAAGATCGCTTTGAAGATATATGAGTATGGCAGTATTTCCGGTCCCGAAAACGGCGAGAAGTTGCAGGAAGTGGATGTAAATAGTTTTGGTGAGTTCGCTTACGAATTCACGAACAACAGTAAGATTGACTTTAGTAGCTTCTTTGAAGGGATTTCAAAAATTGAGGACACTGCCAAATTGAAAGAATATGTAAGTCAGCTTGTAAAGGAGGTCAGGAAGGGTGATTTTTACTACTTTAAAAAGGAATTTGATTATAAGCTGGAGCAATATGCAATTGCATATTATAACGACCCTGCTGAGTATAGGGATAATGCCATGATCTTTTTCCGGGATAACATTATCGGTCACTTACCCGATGATTATATACCGGTTGATGAAATGGTGACCTATACTCCTTTCAATGACAAAAAAATTTGGTATGTGGCCCTGACTAATGGAGAGGACCTCTTTTATTCAAAACCCGATGAAGAAGAATCTGTAAACTTTGTTCCTGTTTATATTGCTTGTCATAAAGGTCAGTACAAAATTATCAGATAGCGATGCGGTATCTTGGCAGTGAGCAGATTTTAAAAATTGATAAGTGTTTTTCTGGATCGTAATTCAGTGATGTGTGGCCCGGTTGCAATTAAAAGGAAGCAAGATATCCACATTTTTACTGCCACCGGTTTGTCTGGCATTCGTTTTGTGGCTTTAGATAACTTCTGAATGCAAGTTCCTGATTATCGCTTGCCGAAATTCCAGTAAACCGATAAGCAGGATCATCTAACGAGGCAGAGAGCAACAAATGAGCAACTTTTGAGCAATTGTGAGCAGGAAATGAGCAATTATTTTTAGTTAGGTGATTGATTATCAATAGAAATGTGTGCAAAGGTGTTTTTTTAACGGCTAGTGAGCAATTTTTAGAAGCATACACAACGAAATTGAATTAATTTCTGATTGGGACTGATGGTTAGCAGAGATAGGGCTGACAGATTTGAATTTTTACCGTCCAGAATGACAGTTAACAGCGGAAAGGAAGGTATCAATTCATCGGGAAACTGGAGGGCTCAATCAAAGTGCATTTTAAAAATGAAAAATCAAAAAATAGGTATCCCTATATTTGGGGATTTGTAATAAATGCACAGCGGTTATTAAAAATGATATTTCAACACTATTCTTTCTAACATTATTTTATTTTTTTAATTTTCTTGTATTATTTTTAGTCGGGATTTTCGAATAGCTACATTATTACATGCTCAGCCAGATCACATATATTCTTCTTGATGCGGCCCGCATGGGAAATACTATCGATGAGGCCAAGGAGATGAACCCTACACACGACTCCCTATATAGGGGGCGTAGCGAAGAGTCCCTGGCTGTGGTAGCGCCCTATATTTTCCTGTTCCAGCATAGAACGGACTTCATCAACTGGTACATGGCCAAAGGGTGGGGCGATTCCTGGGGAGTACTCATTAAATCTTCATATCCGCTCGATGAGCTGCACAAACATTTCCGGAAGTTTCTGATTGTAGGTACAGAGGATCACCAGCAGCTATATTTCCGCTTCTACGATCCCAGGGTGTTAAGGATATTCCTTCCCTCCTGCGACATGGGGCAGCTTAGGGAGTTTTTCGGCCCTATAGAGTATTTTGTAATGGAGGACGAGGACAAGAATTTTGCGGTAAAATGCTGGTTGCAAAATGGCATTTTACACTCGCAAAAGATCCGGATCCAGGATTTTGTCTCAGGCAACGTACAGACGCCGCCGCCATCGCAGATCACAAACGATATAAGCACACCGTCCGGGCCGTCAATGCCTTCCCGGCCCGGTATGCCATCAGCTCCGTCAGCTCCGTCTGCCCCCTCAGCGCCTTCTATGCCTTCGGCTCCATCGGCCCCTTCTATGCCGTCTGCCCCGTCGGCTCCTTCAGCGCCCTCTATGCCGTCAGCGCCCTCCGCGCCTTCTGCACCGTCAATGCCCTCGGCTCCGTCGGCGCCCTCGGCTCCATCAGCGCCATCAGCCCCCTCTGGGCCGTCAATGCCCAGTGAGCCCTCGGTGCCTCGGCCGTCAAAGCCAAAATGGAATATGTTCGATTAAGCTGAGGTAATGCTTTTACCACAAAATAGATGATAGAATATTGGCTAGTGTGCCTCGTGTATTGGTATTAACTTTAAAAGGACTAATTTTATGTTTTTGGCGGCGATACGGATAAAATTGCCGTCCGCAAAATCAAATAGCTATTAGTGGCAAGGCATATTTCCTTTTTAATACTTTATCTTGTTTTTTCGCAATTTTTCCAGGCCGAGATGATTTGCGGGTTGCTGATATTTCACTGTCTCACCAGTGTTATCGTTGACCTCAAAAATCTTAAAAATTCTGTTACCCTTATACTCATATATAACGTAGGTGTAATAATCATCACCTTCGCCAACCTGCTTTTCATTCAGAAAGTAAAAGAATTCGGTACGGGTGAAGATGTGCTACACATCTACAACTACATCGACGAACGCTATATAGACGACGCAACGTTATTATGGGCGCTTGGTAATGCGTTTATCTTTATTGGCTACGAGATGTTCAAGAAGCGAAGCCTGCCGCCGATTGACGTGATAGTAAGCGACAAAAAGGGCCTGGATAACATATTCTATTTCATCATTACCATGATGATCCTGAACCTTACCGGGCACGGTATCAACCTGAGCTTTATCGCCGGAGGGTTTGAAAAGATATTACTGTTGTTTGGTATCGTGGGTATCCTGTTTTACGGCAGGCTTTGGGTTACAGAAGATAGCAGGTTGTATGGGTATTATGCCATCACGCTTACGGTCATAAATACGGTTCTGGCGCTGCTCAACTCATACATTCGTGTGGATCTTATTCTGCCATCCGCCACTTTGTTCCTTGGGTACTTTATCGGCAAGGGCGAACTTAAGTTTCTGTTCACCTTCCGCATTATTCCGGTTCTGGTGATCTTCGGCATATTTATCTCGTTTTTTCAGACCCTCGGGGGAAACAGGGCGCACTTTATCTCGGCATTTACCACACCGGTTGCAGACCCCAGTACTTCCGGCATAAAGTATGAGGATGATGAGGCCGTCAGCGGATCTGCATTGGAAAGAAGCTCCTGCGTGGCGCAGATGACAAACGTTATACGTCTTACAAAAGAGCAAGGATTTTATAACGGTACTGCGTCATTGCCGCTCATTGCGGCCCTTGTGCCCAGGATCTTATGGAAGGATAAACCCACGATTCAGCTCGGCGCCTGGTTTGCGGTGGAGATAGGGGTAGCCACAATCGGGGAGAATGGGCGCGCTAATAACAACGTGAACATGTCCATCCCGGGGGAACTATATCTTGATTTCGGTTATGCTGGTGTGGTGATCGGCTGCTTGCTTTTTGGTGCGTTCCTCGCTCTTATATGGAATGCATCCCGGTTCAATGAATCACAATACAATCTTACCGGAACGCTTTGGGGTGGCTATCTTTTGCAGTGCGCCATCGGTACCATGGGGTCTGACCTCCAGGTGGCGGTTACACTGCTTTCCACCTACTTAGTATTTTTAATGATGAAAAAATTTGCGGATAACTATGCGAATACTCAGCATCGGCCCTCTCTGGAGGGGAAGTAATGCCGGCGGCCTGTTTCGCGCTTTAAGTCGGGAGGGATGCCTTATTGAGGTGGTAGATGAGTTTTACTTTGTTAGCTTGCAGACCCGCAAAAAGTCAACCAAGATACTGGAGCGCCTCATTCGTCCGCTCCAGGAAGATGAGTTCAACAGGGCGATAAAAAAGCAGGTCGAGATATTCAGGCCGGATATCCTGTTTGTGTATAAAGGGGTGTTTGTTACTACAGATACACTTTCATTTGCCCGCACGCATCAATGCAAACTGGTGCTTTTTTATCCGGATGTAAGCATGAGTGCGCATGGTGCAAATATCCCAAGGGCAATACCCATGTATGATCTGGTCTTCACTACAAAAACCTTTGGCATTAGAGATCTGGAGGCAAAATATGGTGTAAAGAACGCTCACTTTATTCCTCATGGCTTTGACCCGGACATACATAGGAAACTCAAGTTTAGCAGTGAGGAGCATGCCATCTTTGGATGTGATGTTTCATTTGTTGGCACGTGGTCTGCAAAAAAAGGAAAGTGGCTGGCATACTTAAAGGACCAGATACCCGGTATTAATCTGAAGATATGGGGCGATCAATGGAGTAAGGCAGACCCTATACTGAAAAGTTCAATCCAGGGCCGGCCGGTTGTAGGGGATCTTTATGCCCTCGCTATTCAGTGTTCCACGATTAACCTGGGAATTTTATCGGAGCAGGTAGTTGGCGCCTCGTCCGGAGACCTCATTACCTCGCGCACTTTCCATATCCCTGCAGCTTCAGGCTTTATGTTGCATGAGCGCAATGAAGAGTCGGTGCTTTACTACAAGGAAAATGAGGAGGCTGCTTTTTTTGACGGGCCGGAGGAACTGGTGGCGAAAGTAAAGAACTATTTGAAAGATGATACAGGACGGGAGCAGATACGGATTGCGGGGCATAAGCGAGCACTGGCGGATCATTCGCTGGATGCACGTGCGAAGGTTATTATTGATCGGTTCAAACTATTATGATCTATGGATAAATACAAAAAGACCATTTACGATAACTATATCAGCAACCATAATAAGAACCTGTATGGCGAAAACTCTATCGCCCGTATCAAAGCTTACTTCCCGGCCCTTAAGCATTATTATGCGCGACACATACCCGAAAATAAGGAACAACGGATATTAGACATCGGTTGCGGTGACGGTAATTTTGTGTATTGCCTGCAGCAGATGGGTTATAAGAATGCCAGTGGTATTGATCTTTCTGAAGAACAGATCGAAAAGGGAAAGAGCATGGGTATTAACAATCTGCAGTGTGCGGACCTGATAGGTTACCTGTCTGAAAATAAAAACAAATACGATGTCATTGTTGCTAAAGATGTGATCGAACATTTCACGAGAGATGAGGTTTTTGAGATACTGGCACTGATAAATAAGAACCTGAACGATGGAGGGCGATTTATTATGCAGGTGCCGAACGGACAAGGGATATTTTATACCAGTATTTTTTATGGCGACTATACGCATGAAATGGCCTACACCGAAAGTTCTATTAACCAGGTGATCCTAAATACCGGTTTTAAAAGGTCGTCCTGTTTCCCTACAGGGCCTATACCATACGGTCTTGTTTCAGGCGTCCGGTTTGTATTATGGAAGTTGATGGTGCTGAAGATAAAATTCTGGAAGATGGTAGAGACGGGCAATCCCAAAGGCATATTTACCCAGAACATTATTGCGGTAATTGAAAAGTAGCACAATACCCGGAAGCAGAACAACACGAGCTTTCAATGCTACATTCTTTGCAAGGATATAGCATCGAAATGACCATTACAGGAAAAATTACAGTATTAGTTCAAGCCCTTCGCAGAGAAAGATCCGGAAGAGATAACAGTGCCATCTGTGCAGGTGAAGCTATAAGCGCCGGTTGCTAAAGGAAAACCAGCAGCGAAAACCAGGCTACCTGAATTAGAGTATTTAGTGGTCAAAGTATCAACGGCATAGATAGCATAAACAGGCGATCCATAGCCACCTATTGAATAAGTTCCGGTCGTATTAGTGGGAATGTAAATGTAGATGTACGGGTAGCTTTTCTGATTATTCAGACCTTGTATTACATAGGACACAGTACCAGTTATGGGCTTGGAAACCACATTGACCAATGAGTTGTCGAAAGCAACTGGTGTGCCGCCTATATTAGCGGTCATGGAATAAGTGCCGGTAGTATCGCCTTTCTCGCACCCTGTAAAAGCTGAGATCATTACCAGTGCTGCCACTACAAAAGTCAAACTTTTTTTCATCGTCTGGTTTCTTATTATGCGTAAAGATAAAAGAAATTAGTTTGGGTGCAAATTTTTGAAAAACGAGATGTTCGGTACAAAAGAGCTTCGTGGTCGGGTTTACTTATTGAATATTACGGTGAATGTGGTGCCGCGTTCTACTTCGCTGGTTGCAGTGATCTGGCCGCCCATTGATTCAACCTGTGCTTTTGTAATAAATAAACCAACACCTTTTGCCTCAGGGTGGTCGTGAAAGGTATTGTGCAATCCAAAGAGCCTGGCGCCATTTGCAACTAGATCGATCCCTAGTCCATTATCCGAGACCGTGAGTATTGTTCTGCCGCCTATTTTATTTGTTTCAAAATGGACAGTTGGTGTGCGCTCATGCGAACTGTATTTTAGAGCATTTGAAAACAGGTTTTGCATAATGCTCTCCAGGTAAATAGGCGGATACTCGATTTCAGAAGCTTTGAGGAAATCTGCTGTGATCCTGGCTTTTGTCAATACAATCTGGATCGCAAAAGTATTCCTGATCTTTGAAAAGACCTTTTCGAAAGACACGGTTTGCCTTTCCTTTTTTGTGTCATTCTTAATGAGCAGAATATCTAAAAGATTATCCAGTGTTTCCTTAAGATTCACCGCTGTCGTTTCAAACATTTCTATCATTGTTTCCTTGCCCTCAGGGGTATCTTCGCCTTTATAGATATCAAGAAGGGAAAGGAGATTGCCCACTGGTCCACGCAGGTCATGTGACATAATGTAAGCAAAGTCTTCAAGTGTTTTGTTCTGATTTATTAAATAGTCGATCAGCAGGTGGCGCTCCGAAACATCGCGGATGGCAGCATAAATCAGCCCCTCCTTATTTAGTGGGCTAAGGCTGATCTCTACAGGAAATAAAGTGCCATCGCTTTTTCTTCCATTAAGCTTTGCATTTGACTCCTTAAGGGAAGTGTGGCCTTCCGATGTGAGATGTTGCGGCTGTAGGTCATGGCAATCCTTGAGCCCATCGGGCACGAGAAGCGCCACATTATTCCCGATGAGGTCATCGCGTTTGTATCCGAAGATATGTTCGGTACGGATATTTACCTTCACGATCACGCCATTCCCGTCAGCAATTATGACGGCATCAGGGGAGGATTCCAGTATTTTCTCGTAATTCAGATTTTCCATCTCCTCGCTAAAGATACTGCTAATTGCAATACTCAACGTATATAGAGGTAGTCATTTGCTTAAGACGGAACTACATATTTTGAAGGGATTTTTATTTTTGAAAATGATTTTCGTCAGTTTTCTGGTTGAGACAGACAGTTACTTTTGACTTATTCCATTTGCTGTGGTTTCATACTTCCTCACGGGGGCATACCTATGGCACCGAAAAAGAACTCCAATGCCATTTAGCAGGGAAAGGATCAAGGAAATAAACACAGAGGAAATAAGTCATAGTTTGCTGACAAACTCGGAGGACCTTATCGTCGTTTCAACTCCCGACACCGTAATGAAGTTTGTGAACAGAGCCTATTGCGATTTCTTTCAAAGGAAATCGTCAGAACTGATCGGTACACGGTTTTTCGATAATTTTTCTGAAGAAAGGGGACGAAAATTCAAGACCATGATTCAAGGTCTTACACCGGAGCATCCAACTAATTCCAGTACTCACAGGTCTGGATTGCCAGGTAATGAAAAATGGATACTATGGCATGAGACGGGCATTTTTGATGATAGTGGGAAATTGACAGAGATTCTTTCTGTGGGAAGGAATGTTAACGAAATTGTGGAAATGCAAGAGGAGAAAGATAAACTACTTTACACGCTGGAGGCTTTTAAGTCGGCAATAGACACAAACATCATCAGTTCCATAACAGATACGAAGGGTGTTATTACCTATGCGAATGACAATTTTTGTAAAATTTCAAAGTACACCAGGGATGAAATCCAGGGGAGAACACATAGCATACTAAACTCCGGATTTCATCACAAAGAGTTTTTTGTTGAAATGTGGCGCACGATCTCCGGCGGCAGTATGTGGACAGGGGATATTAGGAATCGCGCAAAAGATGGCACTTATTATTGGGTAGAATCTGTTATCATGCCTATCAAAGATAATGGTGGTGTGGTTACCGGCTATCTTTCAATTAGGATATTGATAAATGAGAGGAAGAAACTGGAGGAAGAGCGGAGCAAGTACCTGAAGTCGTTGGAGGATATGCTTTTTATCGTTTCGCATGAGATCAGGAAACCTATAACAGGATGCCAGGGAATTCTTGATTTAATGAGTGAGAATATGATCTCATCCGGTGCTGAGTTCACGAGAGCTATGGATTACCTTAGATCGTCAGCCGATGAAATGGATAGCTATTCCCGGAAGCTGAATGAATACCTGGAGCGTAATATTATGAATGCTAACAGGTAAGGCCGATTTATTGATGTAAAAAAGGCCGGCGGAGACGCCGGCCCTTAGTCTTCAAGTGAATGCGATTATTTACTGACTGCGAAGCGCAATGTCTTTTGGTCTGTGCCATCGTGCAGGTGCAACAAATACATCCCATTAGCAATGTTGCTATTCAGCACAACCTGTTCGTTTATCAGGCCTTCGGCAGCTTTGATCTTTGCTGTATAAACCACCTGGCCAAGCATATCTGTGATTTCCAGTGTTATCATTTCCTCCTTCCCTGAGTAAGTTGTGCCACTAAGCGTAAAGGTTCCGGTATTGGGATTTGGCACTAGCCTTATCGTAAACGGAAGATGGGAGACTACGAGTTTCGTTGCTGTCGCTGCAATTGTGCCATCGCTATTGGTAACGATTTGGATAATGTTGACATTGCCGGGTGCCAAACAATTTACAGTGCCTTTCTCGTCTACGGTAGCGATTGTAATGTCGCTGCTTGCCCACGACCCGATGACCTCACGGGGAATAGCGATCGAAGAACCCACAATGCCTGATACCGTTGTTCCCTGAGTGTGTGGCGCAGGAGTATGAACGGTAATTGACTTGGTGGCCGTGGCTGTGCAACCGCTTGCTGATGGATATGGAACCGAATAGCTGATGACAACAGTGCCTGATGTACCTACACCCGTCACATTGCCCGCACCATCAACACTGCCCAAACCCGGGTTGCTGCTGCTCCAGATGCCGCCTGGGGTGGCATCAGATAACGAGATCGTAAGGTTATGGCCTACGTTGTTAGCACCCAATATAGGTGCCACCACCACTAACGCATTTACGGTAACCACTGCTGTTGTCTTACATCCATTTGCCGCAGTATAGGTAACAGTAGCTGTGCCTGGAGAGACACCATACACACGGCCCGATGGGCTGATCGTAGCTGTACCAACTGGGCTGATCGTCCATGACGTACCAGAAGTGGCGTCAGAAAGAAATGTTACCGAGCCCACCCCGCACACTGCAAAGTTGCCAAGAATTGGTGTTGGTATTGGTTTTACAGTAACATTAAAGGTTTTAAAACATCCCGTTGCCAGTGAATAAGTAACAGTATTAGTTCCGTCTGTTATACCGGCGACAGTCGTCACCGTAGTTCCTGTTGTTACCGATACACCTGCAGTGCTGGTCCATGTTCCGCCACTGGTGAAATTGCTCAGCGTAATTGATGATCCATTACAAACAGAAGCCAGGCCACCAATACTTGAAGGCATTGCATTAACGGTCACTACAGCCATAGTTGGTACACCGCCGATAGTGTACGATATTGTAGCGGTACCTGCATTAACACCGGTTACAATGCCAGACGTACCTACTGTTGCTATTGAAATATTTGATGAATGCCACGTACCACCTGATGTAGCATTAGTTAAAACTGTGGTTGAGCCGACACATACATTCAGCGTGCCGGTTACTCCCGTTACGCCCGATGCATTGACCGTAACTACACGGGTTGCCGATATTGTTCCGCAGCTATTAGTGATCGTGTAGCTGATGATCACCGTGCCAGCCGTTATACCTGTAACAAGTCCCACACCTGAAACAGTAGCATTGCCGTTGCTTGCAGACCATACACCACCCGTTACTGCGTCAGACAGTGTTATTGTGAGTCCGGCAGTAACTGATGCAGAACCGTTGATGGTGCCTGCGGTAAATCCGTTCACCGTAACCGCCGATGTAGCGCTTGCGCTGCCACAGCTATTTGCTACTGTATAGGATATTGTCGCTGTTCCGCCAGTTACTCCTGTCACATTGCCTGAGCCATCTACAACAGCATTGAGGTTTGAAGAGCTCCAGACCCCTCCGGCAGTAGCATTTGATAACGCAATTGTTGATCCGGCACATACAGGAACAGATCCGCTTATTGATCCTGCCGAGGGCAGCGCGTTTATGGTCACCACCGCAGTAGCGGCAGCCGTGCCACATGAATTTGTCACCGTATAGGAGATCGTTGTTGTTCCTGCAGTAATGCCGTTTACAACACCAAACGTGCTGATGGTCCCGGCTGCAGGGTTAGTGGAGCTCCAGGTTCCCCCCATAGCTGTATTGCTTAGCGTTACCGCAGCGCCTGCACAGACAGAGCCGGCACCGGAGATCGCACCGGCATTTGCTCCGTTATTTACAGTCACAACTGTTGTCGCATAACAACCCGCACCGGTGGTGGCGTACGTGATCGTTGCAATGCCACTGGCTACGCCGCTCACTATGCCCGTGCCAGCGCCCACTGATGCAATTGAAATGTTGTTACTGGTCCATGTTCCGCCGCCTGTTGCGTCGCTCAGCGTTATCGTTGCAGGCAAGCATAGCGGAGCATTGCCGGTGATTCCAGCTGGCATAGAAGTAACAGTTACTATAGTTGTCGCAGCGCAACCTGTGGCTGTCAATGCATAGGTTATGCCCGCTGTGCCGGTGCTTATACCAGAAACGGCGCCAGAGAATGATACAGTTGCCATCGCAGGGCTGCCACTTGTCCACGAGACACCGCCACCTGTAGCGTCAGTAAGAAATGTGGTGCTTCCCTGGCATACCAGTGTGTTGCCGGATATAGCGGCAGGTGCAGCATTGACAGTGACATTGTATGTTCTCTTGCAACCTGTTGGAAGTGTGTATGTGATCATTGCGGTACCCGCCGAACTGCCTGTTACATTCCCTGAACCACCAACTGTTACGGTAGTGCTGAGTGAGCTCCACGTACCGCCGCTTGTAGCGTCGCTTAGTGTTATCGTCGAGCTTTCACATACCCTTACCGGGCCGGTAATAGCTGCCGGGTTTGGATTAACGGTTATCATTATCGTAGCACGGCAACCCGCAGGAGTGACCAATGTGTAGTGTATCGGCGCAACACCCGGGTTAACCCCGGATACGATACCGCTTGTGCCTACGCTGGCAGTTGCAGGTATGCCGCTGCTCCATACACCGCCGGGAGTAATGTCTGACAAGGAGGTAGTTGAAAGCTGGCAAACACCCGCAGTGCCACTGATTGCAGCCGGTACGGGATAAACAGTAACAACTCTAGTTGCCGAAGATATGCCAACGGTATAGCTGATCCTGGCAGTGCCGGCGGCCAGGCCTGTTACAACACCGGTTGCCGATATTGATGCTACTGCAGCATCCGCAGGGTTAATGCTCCAGGCCCCACCAGGTGTCGCGTCAAAGAATGGCGTCATCGACCCGGCGCATACGTAGTAGTAGTAGCCTGTTATCGCTGCTACGGAAACTGAAGCCGAACCTACAGTGACTAATTTAATAGCTGATGCAGCACCACAGATACCTGTTACGTTGTATGAGATTGTGACAGTGCCGGCAGTTACACCATGCACCACACCGCCAACAACAGTTGCATTACCATTACTTGCGCTCCATGTGCCACCACCTAAAGCATCCGTCAAGGTAATGTTTGAGCCAACAGTAACCGATGATGGTCCTGTAATAGTACCTGTTGCTGTTACATTTACCGTAACTGTTGCCGTTGCTGTATTGCTGCAACCGCTTGTTGTGCCGGTTACAGTGTACGTGTTTATCCCGGCTGCCGGTGTAAATGCAACACCATTGGTGATGCCTCCTGTCCAGGTATAGGAAGTTGCGCCAGTGCCGTTAAGTGTGGCATTAGTGCCGGTGCAGATCGCAATGCCACCCCCTGTAGCACCCACGGTTGGTATTGCGTTTACCGTTATTGTGGTTGTGGCCGTACTACTGCAGCTATTGCCATCAGTGCCGGTCACCGTATAAGAATTAATGCCTGTCATCGGTGTGAAGGAAGCACCATCAGTAATTCCGCCTGTCCAGCTATAAGATGTTGCGCCCGTACCGCTCAATGTCGCAGTACTTCCGGCGCAAATGCTGCCACCTCCTGTGGATCCTACCGATGGTAATGCGTTTACCGTTATCAGTGTAACTGCCGTATTGCTGCAACTATTCCCGTCAGTTCCTGTTACCGTATAACTCTCTATACCAGTAGAGGGCGTGAAAGGAATACCATCTGCAACGCCGCCCGTCCATGTATAGGAACTTGCACCGGTGCCGCTTAATGTAGCGCTCGTGCCAGCGCATACTGCGATATCCCCGCCGGTAGTGCCTACAGTGGGTAAGGCATATACAGTTACCGTGGTGGTAGCTGTGTTGCTGCAGCTATTTGCATCTGTTCCTGTTACGGTATAACTGTTTGTGCCTGTAGACGGAGTAAATGGTGTCCCATTGCTTATGCCGCCTGTCCAGCTATAAGATGATGCGCCGGTGCCGTTTAAGGTAGCGGTATTGCCGGAACATATGGCCACTCCACCTCCGGTAGTACCAACCGTTGGGAGCGCATTGACTGTTACAGAGGTAACAGCAGTATTACTGCATCCGTTGGCATCTGTTCCAGTTACCGTATAAGTATTAACGCCAATCGAAGGTGTGTATGCAACGCCATCAGTGATTCCGCTGGTCCAGCTATATGAACTGGCGCCGGTGCCGCTAAATATAACAGTATTGCCGGCGCAGATAGCCGTGTTTCCGCCGGAACTGCCTACTGTTGGTAGCGCATTTACGGTTATCGTATTTGTTGTTATGCTCCCCGCGGCAGTCGTCACTATAGCTGTATAGTTTCCTGCGGTAACTGCGGTAGTCGTAGTGGTAATGGACGCAGTAAATTTCTGCACGCGATTGTTGTATGCATCGGCTATGTAAATATCCCCGGTGCCGTTTACATACAAGCCGACAGGGCCATTGAGTTCACCCGGGCCGGAGCCTGCAATGCCGGTTCCTGCAATAGTTACACCCGTAGTAGCGCCGGCAGTCCATTTCTGGATGCGATTGTTTCCGTAGTCAACAACATATATATTGCCGTTGCGGTCAACAGATACACCTGTTGGGGTATTTAGCTGATTCGCGCTTGAGCCCGCAACACCAGTGCCAGCTACTGTTGTACCAGCCGTGGCTCCGGGAGCCCATTTCTGCACACGATTGTTATAAGTATCCGCAATAAATACATTTCCGTTGGCATCAACAAATACACTCCAGGGGCTATTTAACTGGTCAGGAGCAGAGCCGGCAATGCCAGTACCCGCTGCTGTTGTACCTGCGGTTGCACCGGGAGCCCATTTCTGGATACGGTGATTAAAGTAATCTGCTATATAGATATTACCTGCAGCATCAACGAACACTCCAAGAGGTACATTAAGTTGGTTTGCGCTAGCTCCGGCAACACCTGTACCTGCCACGGTTGTTCCGGTAGTGGCACCTGGCGCCCATTTCTGGATGCGTTGATTATATTGATCAGCAATATAAATATTGCCACTGGCATCAATATACACGGTGGTCGGATAATGTAATTGGTTTGCAGCGGAACCTAACGAACCACCAGCTACTGTTGTCCCAATGCTGGCACCCGGAAGCCATTTCTGGATACGATGATTATTTTCATCAGCTACATAAGCAGCGCCAGCGGCATCAACAAACACCCCGGTAGGATTATTGAGGGTCGTAGCTCCGGCGCCGCTCACGCCGGTGCCAGCCACTGTACTCGCTGCCGCCGCAACTGTAGCACTAACTGTGCTGATCCCCGTGCCGCCCAATTGCCATATTATTTGTGTTGGTTGAGCCGGGCTCGTTAGCGAAAGCAGGCTGCCAGTACACGCTGTGCTGCCGGTAAGTGTCGGCATGGCAACTACGCTTACTGTTATAGATGCCGTACCACTGCACCCTGTGGATGCTGTTCCGGTTACGGTGTATGAATTGGAAGTAGTTGGATTTGCGGTTACACTGGAGCCCGTCGTTGCAGATAACCCTGTTGCCGGTGACCAGATGTATGTTGATCCGCTGCTCGCGGTAAGGCTAATGCCTGTGCCGCCGGAGTATATAGCTGCGCTGCCATCTGTATTAATGCCAATAATCGGCGATGTGTTTACTGTAACATTATTCGTCGTAGCATTGCCGGCTTTTGTAGTGATCACTGCAGTATAGTTTCCCGCCGAAGCTGCAGTCATGGTAGTAGTTATCGAGGCTGCGAATTTCTGAATACGGTTGTTGTTATAGTCCGCAACGAACAGATTATTATCATCATCGAGGTATATGCCTGTGGGGCTATTCAATTGCCCTGCGCTTGCACCTGCGGCACCAGTGCCGGCTACGGTAGCGCCGCTGCCCGCTCCGGCATCCCACTTCTGGATACGATTGTTGTTTGCGTCTACGACAAACATATTGCCACTTGCATCTACGCTGATCCCGGTAGGCCCGTTCAATTGGCTTGCTCCGCTTCCCGCAACACCTGTACCAGCTACCGTCGTCCCACTGGTGGCGCCAGTTACCCACTTCTGCAGACGATTATTGTTTGCGTCTGCCACGTAAATGTTTCCACCGCCATCTACATAAACGCCTTCTGGGCCGTTTAGCTGGGTTGCAAGGCTTCCGGCAACGCCGTTACCTGCTACTGTTGTGCCTGAGGTAGCACCTGGTGCCCACTTCTGCACGCGATTATTGCCATAGTCCCCCACGTATATATAGCCTGCTCCGTCTACATAAACACCCCAAGGTTGATTTAATTGCGATGCTCCGGAACCTGCACCGCTACCGCCTGCAACTGTGGTTCCTGCCGTTGCGCCCGGAGCCCATTTTTGAACACGGTTATTAGAGTAGTCTGCTACGTAAACGTTTCCGCTGCCATCCACGCATAGAGCCGCCGGATAACTCAACTGAGTTGCCGCTGCTCCGGAACCTGCACCACCTGCAACCGTCGTGCCTGAAGTAGCTCCGGCATTCCATTTTTGCACACGGTGATTGTTATTGTCAGTAATATAGGTATTACCGGCCCCATCGAGATATACACCTATCGGTTTGTTCAGGTGGGTGGCGCCTGAGCCTCCGGTACCGGCACTATTCCCGGCGGCCGTTGAAGCTGTTGAAGCAAGCGTGGCCGATACTGTGCTCACACCCGCACCGCCCAACTGCCACACAACCCGGCCGGGTAGGGCAGCGCTGGTGAACGTAAGAATACTTCCGATACAGGCAGTGCTGCCTGTAAGTGTCGGCACTGGTGTTACACCAACCCTTACGATTGCTGTCCGGCTGCAGGCATTTGATCCAGTTACCGTATAAGTTGTCGTTACACTGGGGGTAGCGGTTACGCTGGCACCCGTAGTGGCAGACAATCCTGTAACCGGCGACCAACTGTAAGTTGTTGCGCCGTTCGCCGTTAGCGTTGTGCCGCTACCTGAATATACCATCACATTTAGCCCTGCGCTTACAACAGGCACTGGTGTTACAACAACAGTGGTTGTGAAAATTGTAGGGGTGGTGTAACTGGCACTGCTTATGGTCAACGAGTACGTTGTAGTAACGGTCGGAGACATAGTGGGGCTCTGGAGCGTGGAACTTGTACCGTCAGAGCCGGTCCAGGTCCAGGTAATAGCATTAGTTGAGTTGTCGAACAGTGTTGCCGTACTGCCCTTGCATATAGGCCCGCTATTAGTAGCGCCGGTGGACGTAGCCACCACTACATCGTTGATCTTCACAAGCAGTCCATCAGCGCCGCCGCCATTGTAGGATGCATCGTAATAGTATGTGCCATTATTCACGAGTGGCGCGCTACCGTTTGACCCACCTCCAAAATACAGGTCAGTACCACTTCCGGCAGCTATACAATATGCTCCATCAGACCCGGTGCCGCCATAGTAAGATGCCCATTTCATGATCATTGCCAAGTCAAATTTTGCCACTACCCCTTCATTGCCGCCGCCTGACGTACTTTGAAACGCGCCAAGTACCGGTGCTGTTCCGCTGGTGTAGCCTGCTATGAACAAAGAACTGTTCGTTACCTGGCATCCGTACAATGCAAATGTACCCGTGGTACCGTAGTAAGTCGAATGCTGCAGAACGTTAGCTGAGCTGAATTTCTGTATGATCGCATCCTGCGAACCTCCTCTTACAGACTGGTAATAGGAGCCGCCACCGCTATTCACAACCGGGAAATTCGTAGATGAGCTGTAACCAACCGTATACAAATTGCCTGACGGATCAAACCCACAATCTATTATATCATCATCACCATCGCCGCCAACGTATGTGGCCCAGAGCAGTACACCACTGTTGTTGAATTTTGCCAGGAAGCCATCAGCTGGGCCACCACCTACAGCACTTTGATAATAAGCGCCGCCACCAGGATTATAGGTGGGGAACACACCCGAATGTGCCGTACCACCAACAACGATGTTGCCGGATGGGTCTGATGCCATACACTGACCAAAAGCGCCAAAGCCACTGCCTGAATAAAAGGTACCCCACACCAGCGCCCTGCTGGTATTGAACTTACCTACCCATAGCTGGTCTGTTCCGGCTGGCGAACTTTGATAATATGCACCACCACCGGGGTTCACTACAGGAAATGCACTGTTGGCTGTCGCCGATACAAAAATATTCCCGGAAGGATCATAAGTTAAGGAAGTGAGGCCGCCATAACCACCGGGGCCAACCAATGTTGACCATAGTCTTACCCCACTGCTGTTAAACTCCGCAATATATCCCGACTGGGGAAAAGAAAAAGAGCCGACAAAATAGGCCCCTCCTCCCGGATTATAAGTAGGGAAACCGCTGGTCAGAGTAGAACCGCATATTGCCACATTGCCCGAAGTGTTAACATCCATATCAAAACCGTTGGCTTCTCCTCCATCGCCATAATAGGTGCACCATAATAAAGTGCCGGAAGAAGAGAATTTGGCAATATAGATATCGTAATATGGTCCGCTAACGTACGTTGACTGGTAGTATGCACCACCTCCGGGATTCGTAAGCGGCATCCCGCTGGCAGATGCGGTGAGCGCAGAAATATATAGATTACCACTGGCGTCGGTTTTTATTTTATTTACGCCTTCATCTGAAGAGCCACCGAAATAAGTAGCGTGGGCCAATACAGGGTCAATGGTGAGCGGCTTGCTTACATCATACTTTTCAAGCGAAAATTTTGCCGTGTTGCCCGTTACAAGGAATTGCGAAGCTATTTTAGTTTCGCCCTGGAAACAATTAGGCGCACCATGACACCATTTGCCGCCCTTATACACTATCGCCAGGGACCCGTCTTTGTTTGTCTCAATTTTTTGCTGACCGGAAAATTTCATCCTGATCAGTGAAGGGTCAGCGCCGGCGTCAGCAACAAGGTCGTATTCACACGCGCCATCCTTGTAATAAAATACAAGGTCGATCCCCAGGTAGAGCCCGTGGTAAACGATCTTTGAATACATCTTTGTTGTAATCGTGCGATCTGAGTTTTTTGTATAATAATTGAACGCTGCGTCCGAAGCGTCTATCCCACTGATAGATACGTTCTTGTCAGCTCCATCAAACAACATCTGCAGCAATGTTGCTTTAGTTTGCTCCCTTTTTGCTTTAGCGTTGCGCGAAGTGGTTTTATCGCTGCTTTTCATTACTGGCAGG
>CANJQU010000006.1 GCA_947476485.1 Chitinophagaceae bacterium | reverse complement strand
TATTGTCGGAATATGGATAGCCTCAGAAAAGAGTTGCAGGCTGTTAGTACAAAACTGTATTTAGAGCATAATAGTAACTTTCTGATCGTTGATGCAATATTAGATGGCTTGATAAAAATGAGCGAACACAAAGCCTCTTATCAGGTTAGTTATTCAAATGGAGCTGTTCCAACTCATATAGAAGAACCGGTAGGTGAAATGTTGTTTGGCTATATATTCAAGTATCAAGACGGAAAAATAACTATTAATAGTAAGCCGTTGGATGACCTTGCGAATATGGTATACGTGAATAAAATAAAAAATTTTTTCTCACACGAGAACAGCGAGGCGCCTGATAGTTTCACACTTACTAATTTCACTCTTAAATCGAAGGATATTTTTGAGCCTTATTCTTACTTCAGAAAGGGACAGGATCGTGGCGTTGTCTATATGCTTATTGAAGACAAATTGTTGGATACAACTTATGATTACACGGTAATATACAATCTGGAGGGGCTATTTATTAATTATACAAAGGTTAGTGAGATGTCTGCCATGAAATATACGCTTTACATTAACAAAAATGGATTTACCCCAAATTCGCCCAAAGACCAATTGTATATTGACAAGAAGCAAATAAAGTGCGACCGAGGTCATAAGTTTTAAAAAAAAATGAGTTTCGGTGTTTTCTTATTTCTGTTAATATCATGTGAATTTCATTTTGAGCTAACGTGAGATTAATATTTTGGTAATGTTATTGCTTGTAACTTTAGTATAACTAAAATATTATTGTTATGCTATGGCGAAGATTTAGCGGAGAACCATTGCGTGCACCTATTAAGAACGCTGTAGAAGAAGCGATCGTAAGGGAGACCAACGCGGGTTATAAGCTCAAAGTATGTATTGGTACAGACTCACAGGTCCGCGGTGTAGACACTGAATTTGCGACGGTGATCGTATTTCTGAGGGAGAAACATGGTGGTTTTATGTTTATCAGCAATGATAGATCAACCCAGCCATACAGTATCAAGGAGCGCATGCTGGTGGAAGTAGCGAAGAGCATAGAGATAGCCTACGAGCTCTGCGACCTCTTCAACAAGTATGATGTGGACATGGAAGTACATGCCGACATTAACACCAATCCCCAGTTCAAGAGCAATGAGGCGCTCAGGGAAGCCATGGGTTACATCCTTGGTATGGGTTATGCTTTTAAAGCCAAGCCAGACGCGTTTGCGAGCAGTTGCTGCGCTGATAAAATGGTGAACTAACCATTTCTTTTTCCTTTCCTGACAGGGGTTGCTCATCCCTGGGTGGCATCGTCACCCCGAATATTTTCAGATACTTACTGGTCACAATTACTTTTTTTTCGCGGCGCCTTACTTTTTTGGTTACTTTACTGTCTAGTTATAAGAAAAAAGCTTAAATTTACTATCATAATTTATTATTCTATAATGAAAGCGCGTTATCTACTACTATGCTGCTTCCTGTCCGTCATTGCACAAACTGCATATTCGCAGGCCGCCACCGAATTTATTGAAAACCAGGGTCAATGGGGTAGTTGGTTTAAGTATAAAGCAACCACCATGGCCGGTGAAGTATATATTGAAAATGATGGTTTCCGTTACCTGCTTTGCGATCCGGCGAATGTGAGGAAGATAGATTCCGTTCACCTGGGCCATCTTGATACACCTACAATGCGTTTTCATGTATACAAAATGACATTTGAAGGCGCCAATATGCAACCGGAAATAGTAGGGTTGAAACAACAGAAGACTTATTACAACTATTTTTATGGTAATGATGCCAGGTATTGGAAATCAGGCATACATCCCTACCAGGCACTGGACTATCATGATCTGTACCCCGGCATTAATATGCATGTAACGTCGGACGTGGGGGCGCTTATCTATGAATTTTTCGTGCAGCCGGGAGCGGATGTTACAAAGCTGAAAATGAATTTTGAAGGGGCCACCAAGATGTACCTGAAAGAGGGTAATCTTTACATCAATACGTCGGTGGGCCAGGTGATGGAAATGAAGCCCAATGCATTCCAGTATATCAACGGCAACAAGACAGATGTGGTTTGTAACTACCGCTTGAAGAAGGACAAGCTGACGTTCGATTTCCCCAATGACTATGACCATACCACTCAACTGATCATAGATCCTACGATTGCATTCTGGTGCTCGTTTACCGGATCTACTGCGGATAACTGGGGCTTTACAGCAACTTACGATAATAGTGGGAACTTCTATCTTGCCGGCCTGGTGAATGCGATCGCTGTTTCGGCCGGTGGACCCGGTGGTTCTTTCCCTGTAAGCCCTGGCGCTTACCAAAGCACCTTTGCGGGGGGGCAGGGCAATGACGCTATTCAGTATGGTGCAGACATAGGGGTAATGAAATTAAGCCCCGATGGGGTGTCCCGCGTTTATGCAACGTATATCGGTGGGAGCAATAACGAGCGAGCACACAGTATCATCGTAGACGCATCTGACAACCTGCTGATCGCAGGAAGAACACATTCACATGATTACCCGGTTACGCCGGGCGCCTACCAGCCGACCAATGCCGGTGGCTGGGATATAATAGTGACCAAACTTAACGCCACAGGCACGGCGCTTATCGGGTCCACATACATTGGCGGAAGCATTGATGATGGCGTGAACCTCGACTCTACGGAAATAGGTTACGGACACCTGAAATGGAACTATGGGGATGATGCCCGCAGTGAAGTGCAGGTAGACAACCTTGGGAACGTATACGTGGCCGGGAACACCTCCTCAAATGATTTCCCGGTGACGCCGACGGCGATCTCGACCACCTATGGCGGCGGGCTGCAGGACGGGGTTGCGTTTAAAATGAACAGTAATCTTACCGGCCTTTTATGGAGCTCATACATCGGAGGTAATGGAGATGATGCTAGCTATGTGCTTACCTTCAATCCAAACCAAACTTCCATATACATTGCGGGCGGTACAAACAGCACAAACTTCCCAACCGCTCCCGGTTGCTGGCAGACGGCATACCAGGGTGACTCTGCCGACGGCTTCATATTGAAAATCCAGAACAGCCCGCCTTACTCCCTGCAGAAGGGCACTTATGTTGGTACATCACATTTCGACCAGGTTTATGGCATACAGATCGACAATCTTGGCGATGTATGGGTGATGGGGCAATCGCTTGGGGGTACCTTCCCTGTAACGAGCGGTGTTTATTCGAATGCAAACTCCAGCCAGTTTGTAATGAAGATAGATAGTAACCTGGGCGCAGACCTGATATCCACTATCTACGGATCGGGAGATGCGACACATACTAACATTTCACCGGTGGCATTTCTTGTAGATACCTGTAATAATGTTTACATATCCGGTTGGGGTGGCAATATCATGGGGTCCCTGGCTCCGGGCCTTGCACATAGCGGCACAACCGCGGGTATGCCCATCACATCAGATGCGTTTCAAAGCACCACTGATGGTTTTGACTTTTATTTTATTGTTTTCGGGCCGGATCTGCTCACGTTGAAATATGCGACATTCTATGGCCGTAATGCGCCCGGCGGATTTGGCGAGCATGTGGATGGCGGCACCAGCAGGTTTGATAAGCATGGTATCATTTACCAGGCGATATGTGCCAACTGCGGTGGGACAGCCGGCCCGCCATTCCCCACCACACCGGGTGTATGGGCACCCACGGATATGGCAGCGAACTGCAATGAGGCGGCGCTTAAGATCGCGTTCAATATAGGCCCGGTAGACGCTACTATTACGGCCGGCCCCAGCATGAGCGGCTGCGCCCCACTGACCGTGGATTTTAGCAACTCGACGAACAACGGCCTTAATTTTATCTGGAATTTCGGGGACGGCAGTCCCGTTGATACGTCTTATGCGCCCAGTCATACTTTTACTGCGTCGGGCACATTTACGGTGACGCTGACCGCAGCTAATTCCAATGCATGCTTCAAGACCGATGACACTGCGTTCCTTATTATACGGGTGGATACGAATTCTATTACTCCTTCGTTTACATACACTGTCACGGATAGCTGCGGGCCGTATATAGTGGCCATCACAAATACATCAACCTCCACCACATCGGGTACGCCTACTTATCAATGGTGGTTCGGTAACGGGTCTGTATTTACCGGATCAACCCCTCCTGATCAGCATTATGCCGATACAGGCACTTATACCATAACACTTGTTATGTCGGACGACAGCGCCTGCCATTCACCAGACACGGTGATACATACGGTGCATATTTACAGTGAGAAGGTGTCTGCACATTTTTCTATGCCCGATTCGGTTTGTGCCGGGACATCCTTCACCCCTATGGGAGGCGCTACCAATGCGACGATCACGATATGGACTTACAACGGGGACACGTCGACAGCAGCCCTGCCAACGTTTACATTTGACAGCGGGCTTTATACGGTCACATTGATCGCACTCAATCCCGGGGCATGTAATGGTGCGGATACCGTCGTCCATATCATTAAAGTGTTGCCGCTTCCGGTTGCCAATTTCACCTTTGTGCCGTTGACACCGACGCCAAATGTGCCGACAACCTTCACGAACCTTTCGTTCAATGCGAACCGGTATTTGTGGGATTTCGGGGATGGCTCCACGAGTAATGAGATCAACCCGATACACCAATACACTAAGACGGGTAATTACAAGGTGTGCCTTACGGCGTACAATAACAGCAATTGTCCATCTATAATGTGTAAGATAGTGCCTGCGGATGTGCAGCCGGAGCTTGGTCTGCCATCTGCTTTCAGCCCGAACGGAGATGGACAGAACGATATACTGTATGTGCGCGGCGCGGCGATCGTAACACTCGATATGAAAATATTCAACCGTTGGGGGCAGCTCGTATTTGAAACCACCAGCCAGGATAAAGGGTGGGATGGTACCTTCAACGGACAGGAGCAGCCAATCGATGCATATGCATTTGTGCTGAATGCAACATTCCTTGACGGCAGTGCCAAGGTGCTGAAAGGAAATATCACATTGTTGAGGTAAAGAGAAATTCAAGTGGAATATAAAGCCAGCAGGATGAGGAAGGCAATAGGGTTACTAATAGTTGTGTGTATGGTCTATGGCAATTTGGCTATAGGGCAGAGCATTCATTTCAGCCAGTATTATAATGCGCCAATGCTGCTGAATGCGGCGAATACGGCTCTCTTACCGGGGGATGATTACCGGTTGGGCCTTAACTACCGTAATCAATGGGCGGCTGTGCCTGTGCCGTATAATACATTTTCGGCCTTTATTGATACAAAAGTGGGTGGCAACCGTGAAAATACAAACCATAACAACTGGCTTGGCCTGGGTGTTACTTTCTTCAATGACAAGGCAGGAGACGGAAATCTTTCATTGCTGCAAGTGCAGGGAAACATTGCCTATCATCTGCAATTAAGTGAATTCACGATGTTATCGGCTGGCCTATCTGCTGCTACTGTGCAACGCAGCGTGAACTATGACAATCTGACGTTCGATCTGCAATGGGATGGCGTGATGTTCAACAAGCATGTGGCAAACGGGGAAAAAGTCGGGATCATTAAGACCAGCTATTATACAATAGGGGCCGGAGGTAATATTGCATTTTTCCCGAATGAGAACGTGTATGTGAAACTAGGTGGTGGTGCAACGAACATCAATTCCCCGACGGAAAGCTTTTATAAAAGCAGCAATACCGTAGGGTTACGGCCAACCGGCAATCTCGACATTATGCTAAAGACCGGCCAGGTGCTTATTATCAATCCTTCTGTTTACTATACCACACAGATGGGCGCATCACAAATAGTGTGCGGGTCACAATTCCGCATTAAACTGAGCAGCAGCAACAGCACGCCAACCGAACTGATACTAGGTGCGTATGACAGGTTGGCTGATGCTATTATAGGGGTGGTAGGGGTTAAAATTGGCGGAGTGCAGATAATGGCTAACTACGATATGACGACTTCTGCCTTAGCTCCATATAATGCTGCATATGGTGCTCTTGAGTTTTCGATCATTTACCAGAGCCCTTACGGGAAAAATAAGGACAGACTCTCCAAGCAATTTACGTGTCCGAGGTTCTTTTAACAAAAGATTTTACCGGCAGGCAATTTCGTGGTATTATATTTGAGTCACTAGTTTAAACACACATAGCTACTTATATGGAAAAAGAAAAGAATAAAATACTGTTAGTAGAAGACGATACCAACTTCGGGCAGGTTTTAAAAAGCTACCTGGAGTTGCATGATTTTGTAGTGGAACTGGCGCGTGATGGTATCCTGGGGCTCGCCGCTTTCCGTCGTGAGCGCTTTGACATTTGCCTGCTTGATGTGATGATGCCCAATATGGATGGCTTCACGCTGGCGGAAGAGATCAGGAATGTTGATCCGGACGTACCATTATTCTTCCTGTCTGCAAAGAGCATGAAGGATGATATCCTTACCGGCTATAAATTGGGTGCGGATGACTATATCACAAAGCCGTTTGACAGTGATGTACTGCTCTCAAAAATAAAGGCGGTGCTGAAGCGCAACCAGGAGCTGCATGAAAAACAGCATTCTCAGATCGAGTTCCAGATCGGCATATATCATTTTAACAGTAAGCTGCGCACACTGAAACATGGTAATGAGTCGCATACATTGTCGCCCAAAGAGAATGAACTGCTCCTGATGCTTTGTGAATATAAGAATGACCTGCTGCCGCGTGAGACCGCACTAAAGCGGATATGGGGCAGTGATACTTATTTCAATGGCCGGAGTATGGACGTATATATAGCGAAACTGCGTAAATATCTTAAGGATGACACCAGCGTTGAGATCGTGAATATCCACGGCAATGGCTTCAGGCTGGTTGTGCCAGAATAATTTTTTATACGATAAATATTCAGCGCCCGAAAAACATTTGTTTTTCGGGCGTTTTCTTTTGCAGGCACTATTAGAAAAACTCTTTCTTATTATATATCTTTGATCCTGTATAACTTTTTAATCAAACACACACACTTTTATGAACATGAAGTACATACGGTTATCCCTTTTGTTACTTTGCTTTTTATCGTTCCGTACGCTGGCGCAGAATAGCCTTAGTGGTATGGTTTCGGGAAAGACGACCAGTTCTCCCATACAGGGGGCGATGGTGCGGATCCCGGATCTCAACATATCGGTGGTGACCGATTCTGAAGGGCATTATGCATTCAGTAATGTGCCGAAAGGTAATTTTGTAGTGGAGGCCAAAGCGCTTGGTTTTGCACCAAAGGCTCAAACTATCGAAATAGGCCCGAGCTCGACTTATAGTTTTGTACTTGACATTTCGTATACCGAGGAGGAAGAAGTGGTGGTAACCGGTAATGGAAAGGCTACTCCACTTAGAAATACTCCTCAGCCCGTTACGGAAGTATCGCATGATTACCTCATGCAGCGTTCTTCTACTAACATCATAGATGCGATATCTGGTTTGCCCGGTGTATCCAGCATAACGGATGGGCAGAGCATTTCGAAGCCTGTGATCCGGGGGCTTGGTTACAACAGGGTGGTAGTGATAAACGATGGTGTGCGTCAGGAAGGTCAGCAATGGGGTGATGAGTTTGGAATAGAAGTTGATGCAAACTCCGTAGACAGGGTTGAAATATTAAGGGGACCGGCATCGCTGGTGTACGGTTCTGACGCATTGTCGGGTGTAATTAATTTTTTGCCGGAGAAAGCGTTGCCGGAAGGTGAGATAAAAGGCGACATTCTAAATACATACCAGACAAACAACGGTCTTATAAACAATGCCGGTCATATTGCGGGTAACCTGGATGGTATTACTTTCAGCGCCCGTGTGGACAACACCATGGCGCATGCTTACCAAAATTCGGTGGATGGTTATGTGTTCAATACTCAATTCAGCAATTTCAATACAGATGAAACAATCGGCATCCATCGTAAATGGGGCTTTTCGCAGTTGCATTACAGCTACTTTGAATTGAGGACCGGCATAGCAGAAGGCGCAAAGAATGAAGAAGGCCAGTTCCTTAAATCAGCGGTTGATGAGCATAATGACCCGATCGAGCTTGCGGCGACCAACCAGGAGCTCCGTTCTTATACTCCGTTTGTGATCAACCAGTTAGTAAAACATAATAAACTTGTATGGGACAACAGCGTTGCAGTAGGTGGTGGTAATATCATAGGCCGTTTTGCGATGCAGAGCAACAGCCGCCAGGAGAACAACGATATTACCATGGCGAATACACCAGTATTCTCCTACCTTTTGAATACTTATTCCTATGATCTTCGTTATGTTTCACCTGATATGCACGGCATTAATTTTACGGCAGGTGTGAATGGGATGTACCAGAATTCTCAAAACAGAGGCGTACTACTTGTTATACCGGAGTATCATCTTTTTGATATCGGCGCTTTTGCAATCGTAAATAAAAAGATAGGACACCTGGATCTGAGCGCGGGTATCCGGTATGATTCCCGCATGTTCAGAGGACACGATAATTACATAGATTCGAATGGCAACCAACTTTCATCGTCTGATGCAGGTGCCCTTCACAGGTTCAATGCCTATTCTTCTAATTTCAATGGTGTTTCTGCCAGCCTTGGCGCTGCATTGCAGGTTACTGAAAACTTCTATCTTAAGGCAAACGTAGCTCGCGGCTTCCGCGCTCCAAACGTTGCCGAGAGCGGATCTAACGGTATCCACGATGGTACGGTGGTATACGAAATCGGCCAGTCTACTCTTAAGCCTGAGCAGAGCCTGGAACTTGACTTTACACCTGGTTTCAAATCAAAGGATATCACAGCCGAGGCCAGCGTATTCTTAAATAGCATAAGCAATTTTATTTATGCCAAGAAGTTATTCAGCAATACCGGTGGGGACTCATTGAACAACAGTACGCCTGGTTTTGAGAATGCAGCAGTATTTATGTATTCACAGACAGACGCTACTATAACCGGTGGTGAAGTAATGGTAGACCTCCATCCATCTGGTGCGAAATGGTTCGACTGGTATACAGGCTATAGCATTGCTGTAGCGAAGCTGAATAACGTTTCAGAAAGCGAGCAGTATTTGCCTTTTACGCCTCCTGCACGTTTAAAGAGTGAATTTACCTTCACCGCAAAAAATATAAGCAAGGCGTTGAAGAATGGATATTTGCGTGTTGGGTTGTTACACAGCTTCGAACAAGCCAATGTATATGCGGCTGCTAATTCTTACCAGGGAGTGCCAGCCCAGGTGCCAACGACGCCGGCTTATACACTGATGAATGCCGGTATAGGCACAGATGTGGTGGCACATGGCCGCAAAATCTGCAGCATATACATGTCAGTAAACAATCTTACAGATGTGTCATACATCGACTATATGAGCAGGTACAAGTACCACGCCAATGAAGTGAATGGTGTGGAAAAAGTTGGCATATACAATATGGGCAGAAACATATGCCTGAAGGTTTTGGTGCCGCTTGATTTCAAGAGCAGATAATTTCAGTTCGCACCCTTCTGAATCAGATTAAGAAAATACCCGGCCAGTCAGCCGGGTATTTTTAGGTATATGTCGTATGAAACTATGAAAGATCTACCCGACTGGCAAGCCAGCTTTCGCCCAGCGGTACCAGCCATTTTTCGAGTAGTTCCTTTTTTGTGGTTGCAATGTTATTGAACAATAGGGTGTCTTTATTGATGTATCCTTTGTCAAGTGCATACTGGACTTGCGTGAACGGCAGCATTTCGGCTTTTTCTTTCAGCAGGAAAGTGATCATCATACGGTCGAAGAAATTGACATCGTACTGACGTTCAAGGCTTTTTATAACCCTTACGGAACTATCTGTACTGCACCCGGTAACCTCAACGTCTGTTTCATCAGCAATTACGACAACAAATTGCCGGAACAGCAGTTTAGCCCATCCTTTCACTGGCGCACCATGCGCCTGCCACTGCGAATAAAACTGGTAAAGCTGTTCGTTCACTTCTCGTTCTTCTTTTTCTATAAAGGCCCGGCTGCACTGGTATATCCACACCCTCGCGGTGTCTGCAAAATCGGTTGGAAGCAAGGTTTTTAACTCATTTGTAAGCATGCGGCAAAGGTAATACTTATCATTTATAGCGTGAGGCGCGAGTGTATAAGGTATGTTAATTGTTGTAAAGTGTGTCTGCTGGCAGTACTACGGATGGATTGTGTGCCAGATTAAAAGCAGTGATCTCATTTTGTTTAACATTTTTACATTTAGAGTACGTATTTGTGACTCAAAATTTGAGTTGCATGACTAATGCAGAAAACCGTATTTTTACAACCACAAATAATAGCTAATTGAGGGACGTTTATATTACAAGACTATCAAAGTATCTGCCGAACGAACCAGTATCTAACGATGAGATGGAGGGAGTCCTGGGGATGGTAAATGGGAAACCATCGCGTGCACGTGCGCTTGTTTTGAGGAATAACGGGATCAAGACCCGTTATTATGCCATAAAAGGCGGCAAAAAAACACACTCTAATGCCCAGTTGGCGGCAATTGCCATAAAAGGTCTGTTTGATGAGCGACTGCCCATCAGCAAGCTGGAATTATTAGCTGCGGGCACTACTTCGCCGGAACAATTGCTGCCATCGCATGCGTCAATGCTTCACCATGAACTAAATACGGGAAATATCGAGATCGTATCTCCTACCGGTTCGTGCTGTAGCAGTATACAGGCATTAAAGTACGCATATATGGCAGTGGCGTGCGGAATGGTGAATGTGGGAGCGGCATGTGGTTCTGAAAGACTATCTGCATGGATGATGGCCTCACGTTTTCAGCCGGAAGCGGATAACTGGAACGACATCGATAAAAACCCGTACCTGGCCTTTGAAAAGGACTTTCTGCGGTGGATGCTGAGTGATGGCGCCGCTGCTGCGCTGCTACAGGATAAGCCCAACGCTACCGGCCTGTCGCTGAAAATAGAGTGGCTGGAGATTACCTCTTATGCCAATGAACTGGAGACCTGTATGTATGCCGGCGCAGAGAAAAATGCCGATGGCTCACTTACCGGATGGATCGACATGGACCCGGGACGATGGGCCAGCGAAAGCATTTTTGCGCTGAAGCAGGATACACGCCTGCTTGGCGAGCATATTATTGCGAAGGGCGGTGATTTCCTGGCTACGCTGATGGTAAAGCGGGGAATAACAACAGACGATATAGACTACTACTTACCGCATATGTCCAGCGAATACTTCAAAAAGGAGATGATGGACTATATGAAGCAAATAGGCATGGACATACCTGCAGAAAAGTGGTTTTATAACCTGACGCGTGTGGGAAATGTTGGCAGTGCATCGCCATACCTGATGCTGGAGGAGCTTTTTTACAGTGGAAAGCTTAAGAAGGGCGACCGGTTGCTGGTAATGGTGCCCGAGAGTGCACGGTTTACGTATGCGTACTTGTATCTCACTGTAGTTTAATGAACATTAATAAACCTTTATGAGGCCACGGATACTGGTAGTGTATTATACCCAAACGGGCCAACTGCGTCAGATACTTGATAGTGTACTTTCTGGTATCCGGGATAAGGTAGATATCGATTACGCTGTAATAGAGCCGGTAACTCCCTTCCCGTTCCCATGGAGCGCATTGCAGTTTTTTGATGCAATGCCAGAAACGGTAAATCACCTACCGGCTGCGATAAGACCATTGCCTGCGGATGTGATTAATAAAGATTATGACCTGATTATCTTTGGATACCAGCCATGGTTCCTGAATCCTTCTCAGCCCACAACCGCCTTCCTGCAAACTGAATTCGCGAAGATATTTAAAGGCAAACCGGTGGTGACAGTTGTAGGCTGCCGTAACATGTGGTTGCATGCGCAGGAAAAAGTGAAAGGTTATCTGCAGAGCGCAGGCGCACACCTTGTGGGCAATATAGTACTGACCGATACAAATCCGAACCTTGTGTCTTTGCTTACGGTGATACGCTGGTCGTTCAAGGGGCAGAAGGAAGCCTCAGGGCTTTTGCCTGCTGCAGGTGTGCAGGATGAGGATATTGCCGCTGCGAGCCGCTTCGGTAGGACGATATATGAACACTTTGTGAACGATAACCTTATCGATTTGCAGCGGAGCCTGTTGTCTCAGGGCGCAATAGGGTTAAAGCCCGGTCTGGTGATGCTGGAACAGAGTGGCATAAAAAGGTTCCGCTTCTGGGCAAATTTCATCAGCGAAAAGGGTGGGCCGGGCGCTCCCGCGCGAGCATCCCGGGTGCTGATGTTTAAAAACCTGCTGCTGGTAGGCATCTTTATACTGTCCCCGATAACCAGCACGGTGGCATTGATAAAATTGGCCATAAAAAGAAATTCCCTGCTGAAAGAGGTGGAATACTTCAGGCAACTGGATTACCAGGAAGGAAGATTGTGATTGGTCTTTCGCAGCCCCGGCAATGTCGTTAAGTAAGGGCTTCAATTTAACATTAGAACATTCGATACCTTCTGCATCGAAATGTTGCTGTTGTTTATCCGCTTGAGATATGTGATCCCTTTGAGGCTATTTCGCTAACTTAACGATAGGCTATAGTGTGAAAACTTTACACAATAATAATAATCCCTCAGGCGAAATCAGTTTACTTTAGCAGCCCAATTTATTCTTATGAATATACCTGTAGTTAATCTCTCCGACTTTGTAAGCGGCGATCCGCAATTAAAGCAGCATTTTGTGAACCAACTAGGCAAAGCCTATGAAGAAGTGGGTTTTGTGGCTGTAAAAAATCATGGTATCCCCGACAGCCTAATTGCTGAGCTATATAGCGATGTGGAGCGTTTTTTTTCACTTCCATTGAGCACAAAGGAAAAATATAAGAAGCCGGAACTTGCCGGCCAACGTGGCTATACATCGTTTGGCACTGAACATGCCAAGGGGTATGACGATGCCCCGGACCTGAAAGAGTTCTTCCAGTTTGGCCAGGTGGTGGAAGGTGATAATCCTATAAAAGATCAATATCCTGATAATGTGACGGTAGATGAGATACCGGCGTTTACACCCACAATGCTGGCGGCCTATAAAGCTTTTGAAAAGTCCGGCATTTCATTGCTGCAGGCGATAGCTTTATTTCTTGATCTGGATGAGCACTATTTTGATGGGTATGTCCAGAATGGCAATTCTATTTTGAGAGCCATTTACTATCCTCCTATTACGCAGGAACCTAAATCTGCTATTCGTGCCGAGCAGCACGAAGACATCAACCTAATAACACTGCTGGTAGGTGCATCGGCCGACGGATTACAGATACTGAGCATGCAGGGCGACTGGGTGCCGGTAACATCACGTCCGGAACAGATCGTCGTAAATGTAGGTGATATGCTGCAACGTCTTACCAATGACCGATTGAAGTCTACAACGCACAGGGTAGTGAATCCCCCGAAGGAAAAATGGGGCACAGCGCGATATTCGATACCCTTTTTCCTGCATCCCCTCAGCGATATGAGCCTGGCGTGCCTGGATAGCTGCATTACGAATGCACATCCGAAGGCGTATACGGATTATACTGCGGGAGAGTACCTAGATGAGCGGCTGCGTGAAATAGGCTTGAAAAAATAAGCATGAAATACCTACCTGACAGCGAAGCGCAACAGTTGATCGAAGAAGCAAAAAAGGCGAGTGAGTACACTTATTCGCCTTACTCTAACTTTCCGGTAGGCGCTGCTGTGCTTACGGGTGATGGGACGATCATACGCGGCACGAATGTGGAAAATGCATCCTATGGTCTGACCATCTGCGCTGAGCGAACGGCGCTCGGACATGCGGTATCTACCGGCAAAACGAACGTAAAGGCTATAGCTGTATACTGTAAGACAAATGCTGCTGCACCATGTGGCGCCTGCAGGCAGTTCATAATTGAGTTTGGCAATGATATTGTAGTCGTTTTCATGCACGGAGACGAAATGGTGCAGCAGACAATACAGGAGTTATTGCCTTTCGCGTTTACAAAGGAAACTATGGCAGCTGTTGCGGGAATTGGAGATAAGAATAGTAATCCGTAGTTTGTCGCGTAAATAACAAAACATGGGGCGATTTACCGGGCTTATTGGTATACTATTGATATTGGGTATAGCTTTTCTTGTTTCCAATAATAAAAGGCGGATCAATGTGAGGCTGGTGCTGAGTGGGCTGGCGCTGCAACTGTGCATAGCATTATTGGTACTGAAAGTTCCGGCGGTAAATCAATTTTTCCAGATGCTGGGGAAGGGTATGCAGAAGCTGGAAGGGTTTGCGAAAGAAGGGGCTAGTTTTGTTTATGGCGGGATAGGTACGTTCGGGCCGACCGGACAGTTGGTAAACTACGGTATGGCGCCGGTTTTCGTGTTTGCATTTAATATTACAGCTACGATCATTCTTGTTTGCGTCTTGGTAGCTATACTGTACCATCTGCGGGTGATGCAGTTCCTCGTGTCTATTGTGGCGAGGGCTATGAATTTTGTAATGCGGGTAAGCGGCGCTGAGGCCTTGAGTAATGTTGCCAGTGCATTTGTAGGCCAGGTTGAAGCGCAGGTAATGATAAGAGCCTACCTGCCGACCATGACCAGGAGTGAATTGCTGGCGTCTATGAGCGGAAGTCTGGCATGTATAGCAGGCGGGATACTGATCGTTTATGCTAATATGGGTGCAAGGCCTGATTATCTTATTGCGGCAAGCCTTATGGCAGCACCTGGGGCATTGGTCATTTCCAAGATCGTCTTCCCGGAGACAGAAGAATCTCCTACAATGGGCAAAGTGAAGCTGGATGTGAAAAGCGACTATACGAATCTTGTGGACGCGATAACCCATGGGGCGGCAGATGGATTTAAAATTGCCATGAACGTAATAGCAATGCTGATCGGGTTCATAGCGCTGATAGCGATGGTGAACTGGATGCTTGGGCATCTTTATCATGGACTTTCTCTTGATTTTATCTTTGGTAAGCTCTTTTATCCGTTCGCATGGGCTATGGGCGTTCCGCAGCAAGACATTCAAAACGCGGCTACTTTGCTCGGCCAGAAACTAACCGTAAATGAATTTGTGGCCTTTAAGAGCCTTACAACGAGCGCAGTACCTGTAGTTACGCCAAAAGGCCTGACGATCATCACAATCGCTATCTGCGGTTTTGCCAACTTCAGCAGTGTGGGTATGCAGATAGGAGGTATTGGTGCACTGGCGCCCGAGCGCCGTGGCGACCTTGCCAAGCTAGGCATGAAGGCCTTGCTTTGCGGTACGCTTGCTTCCTACCTTTCCGCTACAATTGCCGGAATGCTGGTTTAGCGCGGCAGAATCATTTGTTGCATGTAGCAGGATCGGCAAGTGTTTTTATCTTTATTTTGATCACGCCGCGCCCGCATATTTGTGCACCCGCGATACTTACTTCGCAGATTGAAATGGGAGCAAGGAGATAATAAACTTATACTCAATCCGACCAATCAGCATTCTCGAAAAAGGAACATTTGGCACGATTAATGAAGTATCAATAGTGATCACAGATATGTATGGCCGGGTTATTCAATCAGGCCCCGCACCTGTGCGCAGCAGCAGGATGGATGAAGAGATCACGCCTGGCGGCGCTATTGCTAATGAATGTATTTGTTGGAAGTGACTTCAGGAACTACGGATAAATTCCTTTATTTTGCATTAGGGCAATAGCTGTTTTTATAAGGCATTTTAGGTAAACCTAGGTTCTATGGCGCGTGGTGTGAGTTTTATTTGCAATATTTTAAGTTTTTCAATCTTTGGCCTCCTGGCTAATCTTGTTTTGGTTGACCCTGCATTTGCGCAATGTACGGTCAATGTAACCCCGTCTGCCGGCAGTTATTGCGGCGGTGGGCTTGGTGTAGGCATAACTGCATCGGGCGCTGGTACCGGTGGTACCTATGTATGGTCACCTGCGGCAGGCTTATCTGCCATAACGGGTGCGGCGGTCACGGCCACCCCGACTGTTACTACTGTTTACTCGGTAGCAGGCACAACCTCCCTCGGATGCACGGCGATGGCGACGGTCACCATCACTGTTTATTCGGTGACGCCAACCATTATATCTGTCAGCGCTACAGCCCCTTCAATTTGTGAAGGCAGTACATTGCATCTGAATGCTTCTATCAGTCCGTCTGCCGGGCCGTATACTTATTTATGGACAGGCCCCGGCGGCTACTCCAGTACTACAGGCCCTACATCGGCAATTACGAATTCGGTGACTCAAACTTCAATGCCTGCGGTGCCTGTGCACCCGGTTTATACGCTCACTGTCACCGATGTACATAACTGTATTATCGTTGGGACAGCGTCCACTTCCGTAAATCCCTTGCCGGTGTCGTTTACAGTCAGCGGAGACGGTATTTATTGCGCCGGCGGACCGGGAAGAGATATACAGCTCAGCGGCTCTCAAACGGGAGTGAATTACCAGCTTTATTCGGGAAGTACGCCAACGGGCAGTGCGATCACGGGGACCAGCGGATCACTGGATTTTGGTAATCATGTTGCTGGCATCTATTCCGTTTCCGGGACTTATTCGGTTACCGGTTGTTCTGTAGGAATGACCAGCACGGCTACGATAAGTGCGCTCTCTCCACCTGCGGTTATCACCGGCACAATGACCGTATGTGCAGGCCTTACAACCACATTGAGCGATGCCACAGTGGGTGGCACCTGGAGCATTTCATCTGCTGCTACTGCAACGATCAATGCCGGCGGCGTGGTAACCGGCGTTGCTGCCGGCACTGCGATCGTTACGTATACCGGGGCAGGAGGGTGCTTTGCAATTGCTGTTGTTACGGTATATCCGTTAGCGCCGATCACTGGCAGTGCGGGTATCTGTGTCGGCTCCATCCAAACGCTTGGCGACCTGGCAGTGGGCGGAACCTGGATAAGCAGCAATACGGGAATTGCAAGTATTAATTCGTCCACAGGTTTTTTAACTGCTCTCGCAGCGGGTAATGCAACGATCTCTTACTTATTGCCCACCGGTTGTCTGGCAACGTTGCCGCTAACGGTAAATCCGGCGCCTGCAGCGATATCAGGTACAGTGAATGTATGTCCCCTCGCGTCTGCTACTTTAAGCGATGCGACCTTTGGCGGCACGTGGAGCAGTAATAACACGCTTATTGCGACCGTGGATTGGGCTACCGGAACCGTTACCGGTGTTTCGTCCGGCACGACGCTTATTACTTATACATTACCTACGGGTTGTATCACTACTAAGCCGGTAACGATATTTACTCCGCCTTCGCCTATACTTCAATTTTCAGGGCTGTGCCTGGGGTATGCGACGGTGCTAAGTGATGCAACGCCGGGCGGAACCTGGAGCAGCAGTGCTCCTTCAATTGCAAGTGTGGGTACATCCGGCACTGTTTCCGGTAATTTACTGGGTACTGCAACGATCACTTACCAGGCGCCCATTACTGGTTGCATAGCTACCAGGGTTGTAACCGTGCAGCCATTGCCATTACCCATTACCGGGCCGCTCTCTGTATGCACCGGGCCATCGGTTACTTTAAGTGATGCTACGCCCGGCGGGATATGGACCTGCAGCACGCCGTCTGTTGCCACGGTCGGACTTACGACCGGAGTTGTTACTGGTGTGTCGGAAGGTATAGCTATGGTGACATATACGATTAGCACAGGCTGTATACAGGCTGTAAGTGTAACCGTAAACCCAATACCGTTGCCAATAATCGGGAACGACAATATTTGTGTAGGTGCGACTTCGCCCTTGTTCGATTTTGTTGATGCTGCAGGTGTGTGGAGCAGCAGTGCTTTCGCTATCGCAACGATCGGATCGGCATCGGGGATAGTGACCGGAATTGCGCCAGGTACATCTACAATAACTTATTCATTAGGTACCGGCTGCTTTATTACCAGGCAGGTAACCATTAATCCGGTTCCGGTACTTTCCGGAAATGCCCCGGTTTGTATGGGCGCTGCGATCAGTCTCGGTAGTGTGCCTGGAGGAGGTACATGGGTAAGTGACGCTCCCGGTATTGCCACAACAGGCACCAGCGGTATAGTAAGCGGAGTGGCAGCGGGCACAGCGAATATCTCTTATACTTTGCCAACGGGCTGTATGGCCACAGTTGTCGTAACAGTAAATCCTTCGCCTGCTCCGATTACCGGCAGCACAAGCGTATGCATCGGATATACGACTGTCTTAAGTGATCCTACACCGGGCGGAACATGGAGCAGCTCGTTTGCATTTGTGGCGTCTGTTGGTACATCAGGTGTTGTTTCAGGGAATGCAGCGGGTGTTGCGACGATCATTTATGCGCTGCCTACGGGGTGCATTGCTACTACTAGTATGGCCGTCTATTCGTCTCCGGCTCCTATCACCGGTACATTGAGTGTTTGTGTTGGTTCTACAACAAATCTTTCAGATGCGGGCGGCGGTACCTGGAGCTCCGGCGCAGCGACCATCGCGTCTGTAGCTGCAGGCGCTGGTGTGGTTACAGGAAATGCCGCCGGTACAGCAGTGATCACTTACACTTCACCTACCGGATGCAACGCAACGGCTGTTGTTACCGTAAATGCCCTGCCACCTGCAATACTGGGTGCAGCTAATGTTTGTGTGGGCCTCACGATAACGCTTAGTGACGCGGCGCCCGCGGGCACCTGGAGCAGTGGTAATATAACTGTTGCCACGGTCGGCAGTTCTTCCGGCGTGGTGACCGGTGTGTCGGGCGGTATTGTTCCTATTACATACAGGTTACCTACAGGTTGTTCGACCAGTGCTGTAGTTACTGTTCAGCCATTACCCGTGTCGATCACCGGGGGGCTGCGCGTTTGTGCAGGATCATCCACTTCACTGACCGATGCCAGCCCGGGCGGCACCTGGGCGTCAGGATCGCCGGGCATTGCAGGGATAAGTGCAACAGGTATCGTAACCGGGGTTTCGGCCGGTACTGCAAACATTACTTACACTGTTGCCAGTGGGTGCATCACTACCACAGTTGTTACGGTTGATCCATTGCCTGCCTCGATATCAGGCGCAACCAGTGTCTGCGTCGGATCGACCGCTATCCTTAGCGATGCTTCTGCAGGTGGTACGTGGTATAGTGGTAATACGGCTGTAGCGATAATAAGTGCCGGAGGGTTGGTTACAACTGTTTTAGCGGGAACATCTACTATTACCTATACACTGCCTACGGGCTGCAGGACAAGTATCGTTTTTACCGTAAACCCACTTCCGTCTGCTATTTCGGGTTCGCTGCAATTATGTGCCGGAGCGACTACCACACTATCGGATGGCGCCGGCGGCGGGCTTTGGAGCATAGGCCCGGCGGCGGCAGGTATTGCATCTGTTGCAGCAACCACAGGTAATGTTACGGCGATCAGCGCCGGTACTGCAATGGTTACTTATACGTTACCTACGGGTTGTTTCACAACGACTGTGCTTACTGTAAATCCGTTGCCACTTGCTATCACAGGCGCTACGGGCTTGTGTGTTGGTGCCAGCGCGATGCTTTCCGATGCCAGCACAGGCGGTACATGGAGCAGTAGTAATGTTGGGCTCGCAGTTGTCGGTTCTGTCTCTGGCATTGTTGCCGGCATTGCAGAGGGCACTGTGGTTATTACGTATAGACTGCCCACAGGCTGTGTAGCTACCCGGCTATTTTCAGTAAATCCTTTACCCGCGCCCATATCAGGCAGCAGGAGCATTTGTCTTGGCGCGGCTTCTGTTTTGAGCGATTCGTCGCCGGGGGGCACATGGAGCACCAGCCCAACAACAGTCGACAGCATAGGTCTGACCTCTGGCATTGTTACCGGCAGGGCGTTTGGTACAGCAACGGTGACATATACACTGCCAACAAGCTGCGCTGTGACTGCGATCATCACAGTGAATCCTTTGCCCTCTGCTATTCTTGGCAATAGCGTTGCTATATGCCAGGGACTTAGTATCATGTTGAGTGATACTACCCACGCAGGAACATGGAGCAGCGCAAATACGGCGATAGCTACAGTAACCGGTGTCGGACTTGTTACCGGGATTTCCGCCGGTACGGTCAACATTTCTTACACATTATCTACGGGTTGCGGAGTTGCAGCAGTGGTAACAGTGAACCCATTGTTTCCGATATCAGGTAGTCACAATATCTGTATAGGGGCAGCAACTGTTTTGAGCGATCTTGCGACGGGCGGTGTATGGAGTAGCGGTTCAACGACTGTTGCAACGGTAGGCAGCACAACGGGTGTTGTAACTGGGGTAGCCTCAGGAGCTACTTATATTACGTATCATTTAAGTACCGGTTGCATGGCTACGATGACAGTGACCGTGAATCATCTTCCTCTTTCATACAATGTCACAGGCGGTGGCAGTTATTGTTCTGGTGGCACAGGAGTGCATATAGGCATTAATGGTTCGGATAGTGGGATCAACTACCAGTTGATCTATGGCGGAGGAACTGTTGGCTTTCATGCGGGTACGGATTCGGCACTCGATTTCGGTCCGTTCACGTCTGGGGGAGTATATACGGTCATTGCTGTGAATCCCGTGACGGGCTGCACCAGGGGTATGACAGGGAGCGCTGTGGTTACGGTGAACCCTATCGTTGTTCCATCGGTAAGTATTAACGCTATAGACGGCACTACTATATGCGCAGGTTCGTTTGCATACTTCATAGCTGTGCCGGTTCATGGGGGGACATCACCATCTTATCTGTGGTCAGTAAATGGCGTCAATGCCGGTGCCGGGCCTGTTTTCAGTTATTTGCCTGTCAGTGGCGATGTTGTTACCGTAAAGCTTACGAGCAACGAGGGCTGCGCAGCGCCCGATACGGCTACTGCTTTTGTGACGATGACTACCGTAACAGGGGTGCTGCCATCGGTGAGTATTTCTGTAAGTCCTTCGGACTCTGTATGCCCGGGGACACCGGTTACCATCACTCCGCTACCTGTGAACGGAGGATCTGAGCCGACTTACACGTGGTTCGTAAACGGTATAGCCCTGGATACGGCGGCTGTACTTACTTATCTGCCGATGGACGGGGATAATATTTTCTGCGAGATGCATAGCAGCTATGCCTGTCCGTTGATAAATCCGGTGCACAGTGATAATAACATAAACATGAATGTCCCGCCCATCATAGTGCCAATGGTAGTTGTAACGGCATATCCGGGGGCGAGGATACGACCGGGAGATCTTGTTACGCTGGTGGCATCGGTAGCATTCAGCGGACTAAGTTTAACCTATCAATGGGAAATAAACGGTAGCATTGTTCCCGGCGCTAATTCGGATACGTTTGTCAGCAACACATTCAATAACCGAGACACCGTAAGGTGTTGGGTAACCGGCACAACGGTTTGCGGTTCTGCCGCACGTTCGTCAGAAATTGTGATCATTGACACGGTAGAGCTTAGTGTGTACGGCGCGGCGCCAGTTGCGCGTATTGGTCTTATACCCAATCCGAATAATGGCACTTTCGCTGTAAAAGGAAATGCAGGCACAATCGACGAGATTAGCCTGATAGTTACGAATATGCTGGGCCAGGTGGTGTATGAGCGTACAGTGACGGCTCGCAACGGAAAGATCGATGAGCAAGTGAGTCTTGGCGATGCTGTGGCAAATGGTATGTATCTCCTTGAGCTCAGGTCAGAGACAATAAATGAGGTGATCCATTTTGTCGTAGGAAAGTAATGTTATGCCAAAAAAACTGATGATCCTCGGCTAAGGAGTTGTTACAATTATCTTTTGTGTATGATGTCTGCCGCCGATGGTCATTTTCAGATAGTATACACCCGGTTGGTTAACCGACAATTGATAAGAATGCTCACCCCTTTGTTGCGGATCAATGTTTGCCGCTGTCTGTATCCTCTGTCCGAAGATATCGTAAAGGTCAATGCTTACGTTCTGGAACGCCTGTAATTCGTAACGAACGGTAATGTTCCCGTTTGTTGGGTTTGGGAATATGCTGATATTATTTTCTTCAACGTTTTTTACGCTGACTACCGCACCGCATCCGGGAACGCTGCTAAGTGTTCCGCCTAAAGAAATGAAGTCAGCATAAAATGACTGATAATACATATTGGCAATTGTGTCGCTGTGGATTATCAGGGTATTTTCGTCATTGTTGTTGTCGGCAGATAATGACCAATTGTGCGAGCCGGTGAGCACAAGCGGGTCAGAGCAAGTATCTGATGGGTCCACGATCAGTTCCTTGCTATGATATACGCCACTTCCGCTATATACTTTAAAGTGGCTCCCAAGATAGGTAGTGAAAAGATCGTATGGTGTGTATGGATTGCTGAAGTTATCGTCTATGCCGGAGACATAGACGCCGGTGTGGAACTTATCTACGATCATGTTTGCATTCGCTGTATAGGTAAAAGTGTACATGCCGAAATATAAGTCCGTATTCGCTGACGATATTGCATCCTGGATATGGTTATTGGTCCCGTCCGACGGACTGAAATAGAGCTCCACAAGGTGGCCGTCTATGTGGAAGATATGTGCTCCAAGGTCACTCTTGGCGGCTCCAAATTTCGCTGCCGTTGCATCCGGTATCGCAGTACTGCTGCCCCACATCTGGTTGAACTCGGCAGTATATGCCCGGGCAAGTGCCTGGTCCTGCAGGAACAGCATATTGTTATACTCTGCGTACATCATATGGCTGGTCCAGTCGTATGAACCGCTCCAAACAACGGGGTCATTCGGGTCGGCTGAATTAGCGTCTATGATGATGAATTTATTGTGCATGATACCGGAACCTCCGGGCCTGGTCAAAGTATGAATAGCGGGGTCTAATACGGACATGCCGCTATTGGATATACTACTGTCAAATATCCAACGAACCGTAACGCCACGTGCATAAGCGCTGTCTACCGCTGCGGCGATGTTTGCGTAGGCACCATAAGATGCATCCTGTATGTATTCGAACTGGGCTATGTCTATACTGTATTTCGCGCGATCGATATAAGCAACTATAGTGTCGGCGCTCGATACCCCCGGGAGGTACACGGCGTTGACGCCGGTGGAAACGGAGGTGTTTACCGGGTGGTTAAAGTAAATTCTTATTTTATTGCCTGCGTTTGCATTCAATGATGCAGCAACAAAAGCAAAAAGCAACAAATTTTTGAACATAGCAATGCTTTAAAGGCAAGATAAATAATTGTAAAGAATTTGTTGGCGCAAAGTTACCGTTTATGCCTGCTCCGATAGCGTTTGCGGGCGTTACTATTGTGTTAGGTTTATTATTTCGTTTTTGCTACTGCTTCTTCAACGCTTTAGCCAATTTACGAGATCAGTGAGCACCTCTTTACTTATTGTATGGCCCATTCCTTCGTAAGAATGGAATTCAGGAGCCAGACCGATACCGGTTAGATAATCATAGGCACGTTTGCCGTCTTCGAACGAAATACGATTATCTGTTTTGCCATGTGCAATAAATACCCGGAGTTGCTTCAGCGTTGGAGTTACTTTGATCATTGGCTTAAGGGAAGGGTAGATAGTGCCGCTCAGCACGCCAATGCCCCTGACCATGGATGGTGCGGTTAGGCCAACGCGGTAGCTCATCATTCCACCCTGGCTGAAGCCCATCAGGTATGCCCGCCTGCTGTCTGCTTTGTACTTAGCGATAACCTGCGGTATGAACTTCTTTACCAGGTCCATGCTGTTTGCAAGCTGTGAAGGGTCGCCATCACGTTGCCCCTTGATATCTATCATTTCGTACCACTCATATCCACCACCTTGCAACGGATACGGGGCCCTTGCAGAAATAATAAGGTAGTTCTTTGGAAAAAAGCTGCTCAATCCAAACAGATCTTTTTCATCACTGCCGTAGCCATGCAGGAGGATGACCACGGGGGGATGCTCTGATTTTTCGGAGGGGAGGTGAGCGAGATATTTTAAGGCGAGGTCATTCTGCAATGCATCCTGGGCTATTGCATTTGTAGCAGAGACAATCGCCAACAGCAAGATTCCAAGTATCGTCTTCATACGAGCGTGTTTAGTTGAATAGTTAATTTTCTACACCTGATCGAACCGGTCTTTTGTACTTCCATCTCCTGTGTGACCATAGCCACGAGGCTGGCGTTGCGATAATGTCTTTTTCCAGGCGTTTGGTATGCTTTTCGGATATTTCGCCATCCGCAGTTGCGGTTGGGTTTGCAACCAGCACCTCTGCATGCATTTCGTAATAACCGCGTTTTACTTTTAATATCGAGCAATAAACAACGGGCAGGTTCATCTTCTTTGCGATCACTTCGGTGCCCTTGAATATCGGCGTATCCTGGTTAAGGAATGTCGTCCAATAAGCATTTTCAGGTAACGGCGTCTGATCCGAAATGAAAACCGTTGCTGTGAGCTCGTTGCGGTGGGCGAGCATCTCTTTGAATGCTGTTCTCATTGGCATCATCCTCGTTCCAAAGCGGCTGCGCATGCGATACATCAGTCCGTTGAAATACGTATTGGAGAGCGGATGATAAAGGACGTCAAGGCGCTGCCTGCATTGCAGGCTGAACGGATGCCCAGCCCACTCCCAATTTCCCAAGTGGCCCATTACCATGATGACGCTTTTATTTTCGTCAGCGAATTTGTCAAAAACAGCTTTGCATTCAGGTGTCATCCTGCAGCGTTTCATGATCCCTTCTTTGCTTATGGTGAGTATCTTAAAGGTTTCAACCATAAAATCGCAAAGATTGTGGTAGAAGGCATTACAGATCTTATTGAGCTCTTTTTCTGTCTTGTTGGGAAATGCGTTACGCAGGTTTTGAAGTACAACCACCTTTCTGTATCCGAAGCATTTGTAAAGCACAAAATAGATGAAGTCAGAAAACAGGTATAGTACCCGGAAGGGCAGGATAGAGATCAGGTAAATAAACGGAAGTGTTATATAGTATACAAGCGCAGACAAAGACCAGGTAATTTCTACAAATTTAAATTATTTATCCCAATCATGCTATCTCTCCTGGGCCCACAGTTATAGACCGAAAGCTATTTGCACGCCACCCCATACGTGATAGTTGCCACCCTGGAATTCACTGCTTACCAGTGATTGGAAATACTCCAGCCAAATGCGGCGGTATACTGCTACAAATCCAAAGCGATTTTGGAAGACAAATGGCGTTATATCCTTTGGACTAATAGTGTAAGGGCTTGTTTTGTTTAACAGTCCGCCTTCGAGTGTGGCATCATATCCCACTATATTTACTTCGGCGTGTTCGTATGCATACACGCGAAAGTTCTTTCTGGTAGTTTGTACAACGGTAAATGGCGAATTGAAATAGCCGAAAATTATTGTAGTGCCGATGCCCGCTTTATCGCTAAGCGTACCAGCCCTTGCCATTGCATTGACATCTACAGAAAGGAAGTTACGTAGTGAGAGCAGCTGTTTTTCATAACTCACTTGGTAGTTGAGAATGGCGTCATTGTGAATTTGATTTGGCCAGCCGTGGGGTGTTATGTTGTTCAACCAGCGATGAATGCCCGTCTGCATTTCCATGCCTCCCGCGGCCTGGCCCATGACACCAGTACTCAATGAGGAAGAGAAGCGCTGCTTTTTCACCGGATCCAGGGCGATAACGAATGTTTTCAGAAACAGGCAGGCAGCGAAAGGTCTGTCTCCATAGAGTATATGCGGAGTGCTGAAGTCGGTGGGGGTATATCCGTTATGTTCTATCCCGATACCATAGCGGGTATAGCTGTAATTGGGATGAATCAGAACGTGTCCAAGAGGAAAATGCTTTATCCAAGGTGCAACAAGTTCCAGGTGTATGCCTTGTGTATAGTACTTGTCGGTGGTAGCAAAAAAGTCGTTCTCGTAATTTAACCGGAAATACTGCTCACTGCCTATGTTCTTGTAGCTTAGGGTATTATCTATGGCCTGTGCGGCTGCCGCATATGACAGGACCAATATTAAAGCGGTGAAGATAAAACGTTGAGACAGCATATTGTTTCCCTAACATACGAAACATGTGCCAGTAAAGATTTTCAGCCTGCAGTCAATAGATTTTTTATCACTTTTTGCGTCATAAAATTTATTGCGGAACTTATTAGGATATTCATTGTTGTTTGCGCATATTTGTGTAGCAATAGTTCTTTATGGCTTCTTACCTTATAGCAGACAGTGGATCAACAAAGACAGACTGGTGCCTTTTAAAAAAAGGTAAAAAGCCGGTGCGTTTCAGCACACAGGGAATCAATCCATACCTGCAAAGCAAGCAGGAAATAGAATCAATGCTGAAAAATGAACTGCCCTGGGATAATGAGAAATATGAGGCAGATAAAATGTCTTATTTCGGTGCCGGCGCTGCTAATCCCGAAAAGCAGGCATTCCTTGAGGAAATACTTGTCAGGCATTTTGGTATTAAAAAAACTGAAGTAGCGGGTGATATGGTTGCGGCAGCCCGGGCTCTTTGCGGTGAAGAAAAGGGTATAGTGTGCATACTTGGTACGGGCAGCGCGAGCTGCTATTATAATGGCAAGAAGATCAAGGAGCAAAGGCCATCACTTGGCTATATCGCGGGTGATGAAGGGGGCGGCAACTACATGGGTAAACGCATACTTCAATACTATGCCTACGGCACGTTCGACAGTGAACTAACGATCGGTTTTGAGATGCGTTTCGGCAATGACATAAAGCAGATCATAAATACACTTTACCATCAGCCTAATCCGAACAGGTATCTTGCTTCGTTTGTTACACTACTCAAGGAAAACCGTGGCCACTACATGGTGGAGAATATCATAGAAGATTGCCTCAACGATTTTTTTCATACCAGCATACTGAAACACCGCAATAGCTGGAATCTGCCCCTGTATTTCTCAGGTTCAGTTGCATATGAATTCCGGGACGTGCTCCAAAATCTTTGCGGCCAGTATGAACTGGAAATCGGCGAGGTTATTAAAAGCCCTATGGATGGGCTGATAAAGTATTATAAAGGGTTGCTGTAGTATCTTTTTCTCTATTCCTCATTCACGTACACTCTTTTCACTCTTTGCGATATGCTGGTCATGATCTCGTAGGATATGGTGCCTGCCCATGCAGCCAATTCTATAACCGTGAGCCCTTTACCAAAAACGATAACATCATCACCTTCCCTGGCATCAGGTATATCTGTGATGTCCACCATGCACATGTCCATGCAAATGGAGCCGATGGTTTTCGCAGGTTTGCCGTGTATGAGCACATGCGCTTTGCCATTACCTAAGGTTCGCGGGTAGCCATCGGCATAGCCAATGCATATTGTGGCAACACGCATATCGTGCGGTGCTATGGTATGATGGCCGTAGCCAATGTTGTCGCCTTCAGGTATCGTGCGCACCTGGGCTATGCTTGTTTTTAGTGTGCTTGTTTGTTTTAGTTTGTTTTGCAGTATGCGGCTTGCGTCAACGCCATAAAGACCGAGGCCTAATCGTACCATATTATGTTGCAGGTTGCGATGGCGCACGATACCGGCAGAGTTACAAATGTGGCGCATGGGCTTGTTGGGTAAAGCCTCCATAAGCTTGCGGCTCATTCGCTCAAATAGTTTTCCCTGTTGTTGCGTAAAAGCATCTTCTTTCGGGTCATCGCTTGCTGCAAGGTGGCTGAAGATGCTGACTACTTCTATAGCTGTATTGTCAGCCATCCTGGTGCCAAGCTCTTCTATGTCTTCCGGGTTGAAGCCAAGCCGGTGCATCCCCGTATCCAGCTTTATATGTACCGGGTATTTTTTTGTCTGCAGCGTTTCTGCGATGCTAAGAAAGGCGGAAAATGACTGGAAATTAAACAGCTCGGGCTCGAGTTTCCATACGATCATGCGATCAAATGACGTAGCATCCGGGCTCATAACCATGATGGGCATTTTGATGCCGGCCTTCCTCAGCGCGATACCTTCGTCTGTGTACGCAACGGTCAAATAGTCTACGCCTGCATATTGAAGCAGGTTAGCTATCTCATAACTGCCACTGCCGTAAGCGAAAGCTTTCACCATGGCCATTGTCTTCACGCCCGGTTCCAGTTCAGCACGAAACACATTCAGGTTGTGTGTAAGCGCCGAAAGGTCTATAGACATTACTGTTTGGTGTACCTGTTGCTCCAGCAGCAAGCCTATTTTTTCAAATGCGAATACCCGCGCGCCTTTCAGCAGAATAGCTTCCTTCTCAAAAGTGATGAGGTGGAAGTTTTTCAGAAAATCGTCGGTGCTCTTGAAAAATATGCTGCGCACCCTTTTGTATTTTCTGAAGGATGCTTTGTTCTTATAGAGCGCCGGGCCAATCCCTATAAATCGCTGAATGTTTTTTCTACTCACCAGTGCCGCCACTTCTTCATACAAGTCTATATCCGGACGGCCTATCTGCAAAATATCAGACATGATCACCGTATGGTGGCTGTGCTGCTTTTGCTGGTCAAGATAGTTGAGCGCAAGTTGCAGGGAGGTGAGGTCTGAGTTATAAGAGTCGTTGATCACGGTGCATCCGTTAATGCCGTGTTTCAGCTCCAGCCGCATGGACACCTGCTGCAACTGTGCCATCTGTGTTTTTATCTCTTCGTGGTCTACATTCAGCAACAGCATAATGCACCAGCAGTGTATCGCATTTTCTATGGATGCATCATCAGAAAACGGTATGGAAATGCTGATCTCCTTCCCTTTGTGTAAACCCTGGATGGTGGTCTTGCCGCCTATCTTGTCTATCCCATAGATCCGAAGATCGGCGTCCTGTTTTTGAGACCAGGTAAAGAGCTGAAGTGGTTCTTCGCTCCGGCCCCCTTTTACCTGGTGCATGTATTGCACAATACATTGATTTAGTTCCGCATGGTCATGGCAATATACAAGTTGCTTTGCATGCCGGAACAAAATGAGTTTTTCATTTATTTTTTGCCTTGAATTCATGAAACCTTCACTATGCGCCTCGCCTATATTTGTGAAGAGTCCAATGGTGGGTTGTATGATGCGCTCCAGGTTTTCCATCTCACCTGGTTGCGAGATGCCCGCTTCAAAGATCGCCAGTTGCTGGGCTTCGTTCATCAGCCACACGGAGAGTGGCACGCCCAACTGTGAGTTATAGCTTTTGGGACTGCGTACTGCGTTATATTTACCGCTGAGCAATTGATAAAGCCATTCCTTTATCACGGTCTTTCCGTTGCTGCCGGTAATACCTATCACCGGGATGTTAAATTGCTTGCGGTGTGCGGCAGCGATCTTTTGAAGGGCGACAAGTGTATCCTTTACCTGTATAATATTTGAATGAGGGAGGAGGGTGCTGTCTGCTGGCTGCGAAACCAGGAAATTCCTTACACCCTTTTGCCACGCATCCTGCAGGAATATATGACCATCACGAAGCGGCGTTCTGAGGGCTATGAACAGCGCATTGGCCGGTTGCTCCAGACTGCGGCTGTCTATAGCAAGTTCTGCAATTTCTGCATCTGCCTGCTCTTTGGCAAGCCACGCGCCAATGCACCATTTTCTTAATTGCTCGATGTTATTCATAGTGGGTTGCAAATATATAGAAAGTGTTCAATTAAGCTTGAAAATCTTATCTTCAAAATCATTTTTACCGGTTGTTATCTGTGCATCTTTCCTTAGATTTGCCGCATGCATATCGGGTTGTATTTCGGCAGCTTTAATCCCATCCATACCGGCCATCTTATCGTGGCAAATCATGTTGTAGCGCACACAGAAATAGATAAGGTTTGGTTTGTGGTCTCTCCTCACAACCCGCTTAAGGACTCGCATTCATTGCTCAATGAGTACGACCGCATACACCTTGTAAACCTTGCGATCGAAGATAATCCGAAGTTCCGGGCCAGTAATGTAGAGTTCAACTTGCCAAAGCCGTCATATACTATCGATACGCTTACTTATCTCACTGAGAAATTTCCATTGGAGCGGTTTTCCGTGATCATGGGGGCAGATAGTTTTCAGAATATCCACAGGTGGAAGAACTTTGAACAGCTTGTAGCCCGCTATTCCTTTATGGTTTACAACAGGCCGGGCTTCGAGATAGAAGATACTTATGGCGCTGATATTACGATAATGGATGCGCCATTGCTGCATATTTCGTCCACATATATACGCAGGCAGATCAAGGAGAAGAAATCAATAAAATACATCGTACCTGATGCTGTGGAGAAGTATATAGATGCTCACAGGTATTATGCCGAAATGAAGAAATAGCGAGGTCGCATGATATATGTCATGTATTTCCGAACTGATATTTGTACCTTTGGCATGATATTTATACACTAGGATATAAATTCTAAATTTAAATTGTATGGCAAAGATAGGTAATACCATCGCTACATTATTGATCGGCGCTGCTGCAGGAGTTGCAGTGGGCTATTTACTGGCAACCGATAAAGAGACCCGCCAGGAAGATATGGAAAAGCTCAAGAAGGGCTTGAATAATCTGAAAGGTAAATTTGCGAAGAAAGGCATGGATATGGAGGAAGAAATTTACCATTCTTAATCACCAACCCCCTGATGAATATATTCGGCGATTTAAAGCAAAAGGTGACAGATTATATTGACGTTCGTGTAAAATTGTTCAAGATCAATTTTATCGGGCGCAGTGCAAATGTTTTTAGTTATTTTCTGTTCGCACTTATATGCCTGTTCATTTTTTTCTGCGTTATTCTGTTTGTCGGGCTTGGACTTACCGAGGTGTTCATTAATGCCGGGCTGTCGAAAATGGTTTCGTTTTTCATCGTAATAGGCGTTTACATTTTACTGCTTTTGCTGGTGGTTGCGCTTCGTAAGAACATCACCCGCTTTTTCGCCAGTGGATTTATCCGTGTTTTGACGGAAGGTGACGAAGACGATGACGATGAAAATGAAAAGTGAGCAAAATAATTATTCCGGAATTTACAAGGGATATCGATATCCAATGATCGCAAATGAGGCTTTATCCTAAAAAACTACGTGGCATAGAAGATCTTGAACGGGAGCGAAAGCTCCTGCTCAAGGAAAGCAGGCGCATGGACGACGAGGGCGTTTTATCTATGGATGGGGTGCTTGGCAAGAAAAAGAAGGACGGTGAAGAAAAAGAAGGGGGAGGTTCCCTGATCGACCTTTTGCCGGTTTCAAATCCTGTTGTAAATCTTCTGGTAAAATTTATTCAGAGAAAGCTAGCACAGAAAGCTAATGCTCCCAAACAGCAGTTTGCTTCGGCCGGCGAGGCAACGGTGAAACGTAAGCATCCCCTGAAGGCGTTTGCCATTGAATTCATTGGAGGTTATCTCAAATGGAAGGCGATAGAGCTTTCATATAAAGGGATACGTGTCCTTATTAAGCGGCACAAGGAAAAGAAGGCGGATCGTGACATCCGGGAGTTTTAGCAAGGTACCCGACAAAAAAATAGCCCCTGAAAGGGGCTAACGTATTTATCAAAACAAGCAGCTTACTTTTCTATAGCAGCAACCACCTCGGGTGTTGTCATTTTTACTTTTGGGTCAAACTCCGCCACCAGCACTCCCTTTTCATTGATCAGGTATTTCTGGAAGTCCCATTTCACCTCTGTGTCCTTATACTTATTATACCTGCTTTGGGTAAGCCACTTATAGATCGGGGTCATTTCACTGCCCTTTACAATGACCCTGGCCGCCAACGGGAATGTAACATGGTAGTTCTTCGTTGAGTAATCTACTTCTCTTTTTGAGCCGGGAGGAGGTCCATAGTCATCGTCTAGAAAGCCAATCACTACCATCTTATCTTTATACTTCTGGTAAGCAGCTTCAATTTCTGCGTAGTCCCGGTGATTGTCTGCCATCGATGGTGTGTTAACGATAAGTATTTTTTTGCCTTTGAACTTTGCGAAATTTATCGTTTTGCCGTTCAGCCCCATAACCTTAAAATCATAAATGCTCTTTGGCACCTTGTTCTTTGCCAGCACTACAAATGGCAGAAAAAGAAAAAAGAAAATTATATTCAATCTCATAATGCTGTGTGTTTAGTATTAAAGGTAAAGACATAATTTATACCATGCAAAGGGTCCACCTGGCCGTTTCAGGCGCTAGGCAGCTTTCTTGTCAACAGTAGTCGGCAGTTTCTTTACATTCCTGAACCGCAGGAACATCAGTACTGAATTCATTTGCTCAGGGCTCATGTCTTTGGTAACAGCATGGTTCTTAGGGTCGTGGCGAAGAAAGCGAGCCGAATAATTGTCAATTTGCTCATTGGTAAAATTGGGCACTTTATCTTTCCCTTTTGTAAATATCCCATGGCACTCGGAGCAGTTGACCTTGAACAACTCCTGTCCTTTCCTGCACTTTTCAAGCAATTCACTTTTTTGCTCCTTAGTCATGGTAGAAGGGAGATTGTAGGTGATCTTATTGCTGCTTTTACACTGCATAAAAATGGCTGCTGCAATAATTGATAGCGCTGATATTAAATGTCGTTTGTTCATCGGCTTATTTTGGGTTTAATACTCGCCACCCACCTTTCTGACATTCAATCCGGCGTTAGAAGAAACGGGTAATTTTTCAGGTATTTTCTGGAAAATGATCTTTTCATTCAATGAATGTATAAACGAAATTAATTCTTTTTTTTCCGATGCCGATAATTTTAGTGAATCGGATGACAGGGTCTGGTTGCTCACTTTTAGCTTTCTTCCTGCGCCGCCGCCTGCGTCATAAAATTCAATTACCTGCTCAAGGGTAGTAAATATGCCGTTGTGCATGTAGGGTTTGGTGTACTCCGCGTTTCTTATAGAACCAGTCCTGAAAGCATTCATTGTTTCGTTAGCAGGGTTCACATCAAAACGTCCCCGGTCTTCGCTCAGCCTGGTGGCTCCGGTATCGGCTGGTACGCCGAGCACTTCAAATTCTGTACTGATATATGGCGGTTTCACTCCGTTGAATTGAGGGACGAAGTGACAAGTGGCGCACCGTGCCTTGCCCATAAACAGGTTGAAGCCTTTGATGCTTGCATTATCAATGGGTTTATTGCTATTCATTGCATCGTCAAAAGGGGCATAATAATTACTGAAGTCGGCATAATAAAAGGTGACCGCAGATACAATGTGATCGAATGTTATTGTTTTTTCTTCGGGAGTATATTTCAGGAATTTTTTGAAAGCAGTTTTATACTCCTTACAACTGAGTACCTTATTTACAATATCTTTTTCATCACCACCCATTTCCATCGGGTTGGTCATTACTGCACGCCCCTGTGCCTGTAGTGAAATATGTTTACCGTCCAGCATCAGCAAATGGTTATAGATCACATTTACGAGCGACGGTGTATTCCGTGCCAGACCGTCCTGTTTATTGAATTGGAGACTCGTCTGTCTCGTTGTGTCGGTGAAATATTGTGTTGACTTATGACAGGATATACAACTGCGCTGGTTGTTTCCCGAGAGGATGGGGTCATAAAAAAGCAGTTTACCAATTCGCTTTATTTCACCGAGCGTTTCTGTATCCTTTACCATGGAGTAAATGCCCTTTGAATTCTGTGGCGTGTAGAGCCCTTTGTCGAAGATCGATGCAGGGTCGTTATTTAGCGTGAAATCATTGTAACTCTTTGAAATGACGTTGTAAGTATTTATAAGCCTTTGATTGATGGCAAAAAGCGGATTGACATAGTCTTTAATAAAAGAGTAGTGGTCAAACAGCGTATGATCAGCAGGCTGGTTGTTTACAAACACTATCATCTTGTCATAGTGTGTGAGGTAGTCATTTGTAAGTGGAGTGGCTGGGAATGATTGGTTGTATAAACCATAAATAGTTTTAACATCAGTCAGCATTGCACGCAACTCGGGGATAATATTTTTGGTGTCCGGGCACTCGAAGCTTGTTGTGTAGATGGCCGCAAGATTCAGCAGGTATAGCCTGTTGGCCAGGAAAAAATGATCGAAGGTGTCGAGCTGGAGTGTAATAGAATCTGCGTTGAAGGTTTTGATCGCGATAAGCGACTGCAGTAACAGGTGCTGAAGCGTGTCCTTATTTATATCCGGTTCGTTAAGGTATAGTTCGGCCAGCGACAAGCCGGCTCCCTCTCGCCGGTATGGTTTCTCAAATTTTTCAAATACCTCATTCTCCCATTCTACCGGGAGCGGACCGTTGAGCTGATTATAAGCGACCGGTTCGAAGTAACGTAACCAAATATCTATGCTTTTTAATTTTAATCTGGCTCTGCCTATCTCCTGCCTGATCTCGTTTCTGCCAGCTTCCGACATGCAATCAGTTTTTTTTATTTTATCTGAAAGTAATCGTGCTGCGTCTTCAAAACCGTTGACGGCATTTATATAATGGTCATAATAAGGGCTGTGTTGTTTCCCAAGCGTAAACGAACAAATCACCACCGCCACAATAACAGATAACATCCGTATCTTTCTCATCTTGTATTTCCCGATATCGCCAAAAGGATATAAATATCAAATGTAAGTTGGCTTTTTTAATTTCGCATCAATATGATTTCGCGCTACATATGTGTGGTTGTTTTATTCCGTATTCGCCACTAAATAAATATCTTTCACCCCATTTGAGGTTAGTTTTTCCCTAATTTTGTTAAATTTCCAGCTATTATCCTTCTTCAACGTAAAATAGAAAATATATGTATTTCTTTACGAAAAGCATAATGAGAAATTATGCCATACTGATGCCCGTTTGTTTTTTACTGCTGAGCGCTTCGGCTAATGCGCAGCAAAGTAAGGACAATACGATCCTTTCTGTAGAGAAGAATAAAGAAGATAATACTCCGATAGCTATTACGTTTACCCAAAACACAAACTGGAACCCGACCCAGGCACAGGAGATTTTCAAACAGTATCTTGGGGTGGACGGCGTGAACACGCAGATGAAGCGGCTGTACTCAACAACAACCAAGAAGAAAATAACATCGGACAGATATACTGAGTATTTTAAGGGTATAAAGGTTTCTTTTGGTGGCTTTACCCTGATGAGCAAGGATAACCGTGTTAGTTTTATTACCGGCAACTATTACCGTTTTAATAATGCAACATCAGCGGTGCCCGCTATTACAGCTGGTACGGCTTTTTCCAAAGCGCTGAGTTTTGTAGGGGCTGAAAAATACATGTGGCAGGACGCAGGGGAAGAAGCGCGTATTAAAACAATGTATCATAACCCGGATACATCTTTTCTGCCGAAAGGCCAGCTTGAATGGATCGAAGACATTAATAGCGGCAGCGCCGACAGGAAGCTTCATCTTGCCTGGGCATTTAATATTTACGCAACACAACCGCTTAGCCGGCAGATGGTATATATTGATGCAACAACGGGCAAAGTACTGTTTTCAAATTCCTTGTTGAAGCATACCGCTGCCAGCGGAACATCTATGTATAGCGGAACTGTTCCTTTCCAGACTGCGCATGTGGGTGCAAGTTACAGGCTGTTTGACTCTACACGTGGCAGCGGAGTACATACCTTGAATATGGGGAATGGGACGGACTATGCTGCTGCAACAGAGTATACAAGTGCAACCAATACCTGGCCTTCTCCGGTGGCAGACAGAGCCGCGCTCGATGCGCAATGGGGGGGTGAAATGGTTTATGATTACTGGAGCACCCAACAAGGCCGGCTGAGCTGGGACGATGCGAATGGGATATTGCTGCAATATGTGCACTACAGCACCAATTATAATAATGCTTATTGGGACGGGGTGGAAATGACATACGGAGACGGAACGGGTTGTGCTGCGGGTGGGTTCACCTCGCTGGTGAGCCTTGATGTAACTGCGCATGAAATAGGGCACGGCGTATGTGAGGCGACCGCCAACCTTGTTTATTCGAGGGAGTCTGGTGGCATGAACGAAGGGTTCAGCGACTGCTGGGCTGCTACGATTGAGAATTGGTCGAACCCACTTGAGGCAGACGCCGTTCCAAAATCGGTATGGCTTGTAGGAGAGGAGATAGGCTGCGGCAACCCGCTCAGAAGTATGAGTGACCCGAAATCACAAGGACAACCGGATACTTATGGAGGCACCAACTGGTTTAATGTAGTGGGCTGTACGCCGGGTGGCGGAAATGACCAGTGCGGTGTGCATACCAACAGTGGTGTGTTGAATCATTGGTACTACCTGGTAACTATGGGTGGTATCGGGACAAACGACCTTGGCAACTCCTACAACGTTAATGCGCTGGGCTGGACAAAAGCCGCAGACATACTCTACCAGACAGAACTGCTGTTGTCAAGTATGGCAACTTATACGGTTTGCCGGACCACATCTATTGCTGCTGCTACAACATTGTATGGCCCTTGTTCGCCGGAAGTACAGAGTGTAACAAATGCGTGGTATGCCGTTGGTGTAGGCGCAGCATTTAATCCATGCACCCCACAGATCGGGTTTACTGCAACCGTAATGCATGTGTCTGAGAAGGTAGTGACAACGGGCTGTCCTGCCATAAAAGTGATCAATATCGGCCTCAAGCCATATGGCCCGCCAATCACCGGTGGCAGTCCTTCAATAAATGTTGTTGCGGTGCCGGGTGGCACTGCCGTTTCCGGTATTGATTATAACCTGGCCATTACCTCGCTTATTTGGGCGCCGGGAGATACCTCTACGCAGTATGCGACCATGACCATTTCGGATAACGGGGCGGTTAATGATAATAAATTTGTGAAGCTGGCATTTACGCTGACAGCCAGCGGAAGTACTGCCACGATATCTCCGACGGCCGATACGCTGCAGGTATTTATTGATAATGATGACAGCATCCCACTATTAGGGGGGATCAATTATCCTATTTTGAACCAGGGTTCGCTGGTTACCTCAAACCTTACCTCTGCGTTTACGGGCGGCAGCCGGAGAGCCCATGAGCAGTTCCTGCTTTTCGCAAGCGAACTTTCTGCTGCAGGAGTGCGTAAAGGTGCGCCCATTTCACAGATCGCCTTTAACGTTACAACTAAAGTGTCTACGGCTCCATTTATTGGTTACACGATCAGCATGGGTAACACAGCAGTGGCTAGTCTTGGCGGTCCTGCATTTGTGGGCGGACTCGCACAGGTATTCACCGGAAATGTTACAACTAACCTGGGCATGGACTCCATCAATTTCAACACCGGCACGTTTACATGGGATGGTGTGAGCAATGTTGTAGTGGATATTTGTTACGGTCAAAACGCGGCGGCATTCTCTGGCAACGACAGGATGGATGGCATACAAGGCGGTGCGACAGTATTTGATAACAATATTACAAATGGCGGTACGGGAACGGGCTGTACACTTGGATATAATGCGGGAACACAAAATTCCGCGCGGCCGGTGGTACGGTTCAAGCAGAACGTTCTTCCAACACCTATCGAAACTGTGGCAGGTAACACCCATACATGGTATGTGCATTCGGGCTCCGAAGTATATTTCTACTCTCAGACGGCAGACACTAACCTTATAGCTGGCCTTAAAAATATCAGCAATGAACTGGGGTGTGTGAATGCTACAGTTACGCAAGGTGGGGTTGGGTTCGTTCCGGCGTCTTTTGCCGCGATCAATAGATCATTGAAGGAGATATCAGTGACCCCGACAATAAACGGAGCTACAACCACCTATGACATAACCATGTACATGACCAATACCGAGCTCAACGGGATCGCTGCAGGTACCTTATTCCTGCTTAAATCAGACGCGCCGACAGATGCCACCGTTAATCCGGGAAACTCTATTGAGGTTACTCCTGTATTGGTCACTGGTACAAACTATGTTGGTTTCAAAGGAACATTCACTGGGTTCTCAAGGTTCTTCCTCGTCGATGGCCCATTGTGTAATAAACCTGCAGCAACGATCACCCCTGCCGGCCCTACAACTTTCTGCGATCCCGGAAGTGTGGTGTTGAATGCCAATACTGGTGCCAGTCTTACGTATCAGTGGCAGGTCGGCGGTTCGCCGATCGCAGGTGCAACAAATTCAAGCTATACTGCGACGACCACCGGCACTTACAATGTATTAGTATATAATAGCGCGTTCTGCGATAGTGCATCACTGCCGGTGTCTGTTACGGTTAACTCAGTTTCAGCAGCGCCGATCAGTGGTGTTGCAAGCGTTTGTGCCGGCTTCACGATACCACTATCCGATGCAACTGCATCAGGTGTATGGAGCAGCGGTAATGTTGGAGTGGCAACCGTGGATGCAGGCGGTGTTGTTACCGGTGTATCTGCAGGCACCGCAGTTATTTCATACTCAGTGACCAACTCCTGCGGCACGGCGACAGCCACAGCAATAGTGACGGTCTCCACCGGTGGGGTAGTCGCCCCTGTTTCCGGTACGACCGGTGTCTGTATCGGGAATACTATCACGCTTTCTGATGCGACGGCTTCAGGCACCTGGAGCAGTGGCAGTGCCGGCATAGCTTCAATTGATGCGTTTGGAACAGTTACCGGTGTTTCCGCGGGTACTGCGGTAATCAGTTATATTGTAACAAGCAGCGGTGGTTGCCTGTCAAATGCTACAATTGTTGTTACCGTAAATGCATCGCCGACCGTGAGTATTACCCCGGCAGGACCTCTTTCACTGTGCTTTGGTGCAACTGCTACCCTGACAGCAACATCGGGCTCAGGCATCAATTACCAATGGCAGTTGGGTGGCGGAGACATTTCAGGCGCTATCAGCGCTACTTATGATGCAGATGCTACCGGAAACTATGGTGTAGTGGTTACAGACGGTATCGGCTGTTCCGGCAGTTCAGCGTTAGTGTCTATAACCGTAAGCAGCACAGTTGTTGTTCCAGGTGTAAGCATCGTCGCAAGCCTCGGTGATACCATGTGCGCACCGGCAGCAGCCGAAACATTTACCGCAAGCGCCACGAACGGCGGTCCAGGCCCAGTGTACCAGTGGAGTGTGAACGGCACAGTGGTTGGCGCGGGCGCTATCTATACCTACATACCGGCAAATGGCGATGTGGTTACCTGCCTGCTTACGAGCAACGAAGCATGTGTAACCCCGGATACGGTGAGCAGGAGCATGGTTATTACAGTAAGTCCGCTCATGAGTCCATCTGTCAGCATCACATCTATTCATGGAGATAGTACCTGTACCGGAGATACGGTGCAGTTTATTTCGGTTCCCGTATATGGCGGCACAGCACCAACATACCTGTGGACGCTTAATGATACCAATGTAGCAACAGGGCCTTATTTTATTTATACGCCACTAGATGGAGACAAACTGGTACTTACCATGACCAGCAATTATCCGTGCCTGGCTACTAACCTGGCAATCAGCGATACGTTCACAGTGCATGTGTTTACGCCAACAGTTAATACGCTGTCTGTTTCGGTCAGCCAGTCAAGCATTTCAACGGGAATGGTAGATACGTTCACTGCAGTTGCGAGCGGAGCAGGGGCATCGCCTTCGTTCCAGTGGTACATAGATGGGGTGCCTGTTACTGGCGCGAACAGTGCTACATATATCACAGATTCGCTTAGGGACGGCCAGGTGGTAAGCTGCATGGAAACAAGTAGTTTCCTTTGTGCCGAGCCTCAGACCGTAACGAGCGCGGGTATATCGATATCGGTTGTGCCGGTAGGTATCAGGCACAACGGTAAAGGTCTTAATAGTTTGACGCTGATGCCAAACCCCAATGCCGGTTCATTTACAATAAAGGGGTCGCTTGCTTCTGCTGCGAATAATGACCTCGATATTGTGGTAACAGATATGTTGGGACAGACCATTTACACGAAGACCTCGACTGCGAAAAACGGCAGTGTGAACGAACAGGTAGATCTCCCGAAAACACTGGCCCGTGGTATGTACCTGGTCAGCGTTACATCCGGTGCAGATCACGTAGTGTTTCATGTATCGGTAGAGAAGTAGTGTACGAAAAAAAATAAATTACGGAAGGCGGTATATTGCTGCCTTTCTTTTTAGTTCTTTAATTAGGCTAGTGGCAATTGCATGCATCCCATTGGTTTGCAGTTGTTCATGTGAACAATGGGGGTATATTTTGTTAGTGCATGTGTGTATTTTTTGTAACTTTAGAGTCATAAATTTTCATCATTTATTTATTTATAAACAAAAAAAATGAAACAATTATTTACCTTTCTTGCAGTCACCATCGTTATCTTTTTTACAGCAAATACGTATGGCCAAACTGCTTCCGGAAACCGTGTTTTGGGCAGGGGAAATGCGGAGCCTGAGAATTATTGGCACCCGGCTTTGTCTGCACCGTCTACGTCAGTGATGCCGTTTCATCCCACGCGTTATGTCACATACAGGCTGGATGAAGCGCCGTTGAGGGCGCAGATGTTCGGTCTCTCATCGGATCCGCATGAAGGCATTATCATTCAGTTGCCGATGCCTGACGGTACTTTCCGTAAGTTCAGAGTATGGCAGGCTTCTATGATGCCGGACGAACTTGCAGCGCAGTTTCCGGACATTAAGACGTTCACCGGCGAGGCTGTTGACGACGGCCGGGTGACCGCAAAGCTCGACTTCACGGTTTTTGGATTTCATGCAATGATATTTGAAACCGATAAGACTGCGTTCATTGATCCCTACGATCATTTTCATGACGGCTACTATTTTGCGCATTACAAAAAAGATGAGGTGCGCTCATTCAATGAACGCATGAGGTGTGAAGTTCGCAGTCCCGACGAAAATGGACCGACTTCGGCTGATCAGATGGAGATGCTGGAGAATCACCTGCCACAGCTTGATCACGAATCGCATCATAGCACCTTAAGGACACTTAATGGATGGAGCCTCAAAACTTACCGCCTTGCGTTATCAGCCGACAGTATGTATTGCAGGTATGCAACAGGGATTGTTTTACCAACAATAGCACAGGCGCTTAGCGCAATGACGACTTCTATGAACCGCATCAATGGTGTATATAACAGGGAGTTCTCGGTGCAGATGAATTTTGTAACAAATGAAACTTTGCTGATATGGGGTTGTGCCGGTCACACTAACGGTAATGATCCATTTGCTGCTATCAATAACAACGGAGGTGCTTGCCTGACACAAAATCAGACGACGGTAACCGCAATAATCGGTACTGCCAATTATGACCTCGGCCATGTATTTACTACTGGCGGTGGCGGTATCTCATCGTTAGGTGTTGTTTGTAATAACAGTGCTAAAGCACAGAGCTGTACCGGTTCTCCAACACCGGTGGGCGATGGTTATGATATCGATTATGTTGCGCACGAAATGGGCCATGAGTTTGGTTCTAATCACACGTTCAATAATAATGCAAACGGAAGTTGCAGCGGCAATGCAGTATCGGCATGTGCTTATGAGCCTGGCAGCGGCGCCACCATCATGGACTATGCAGGTATTTGCAATCCTGATGACCTGCAGATGCACAGTGATCCGTACTTCAGCGCATCAAGCCTTGTGCAGATAGTAAACAAGTTGAATGGTTCAGAGAACGTTTGTGCTGCAATTACACCGTCAGGCAATCATGTGGATACACTTCCGCATTTCTCTGCTGTTTATTCTATACCCTACAAGACGCCATTTGAGCTGATAGGCCCAGCTTCGATAGATTCAACCACAATAGACACTGCAAAAACCTATGGCTGGCTGCAATGGAATCTTGGTGATTTCGGCAAGAGACTGAACCAGACATTTTTCGCAGGCCCTATCTTCCGCAGTTATAACCCGGTTTACACGACAACCCGTATTTTCCCAAATATAAATATGGTGCTTTCCGGTGTTCTTTCTAATGCAGGTATTGAGGGGGCTGAAGGCGAAAAGGCGCCGGATACCGCACGTTATCTTACATTTAAACTTGTAGCACGCGGCATTATTTTTGGTCGGGGCTGCTTCCACTTCCCTGATGATACCATTCATCTCAATGCGGTGCAGACACCTACCAGGGCTGGTTTTAAAGTTACCAGCCAGGGTACAACAGGTATCGTTTATGTAGGTGGCTCAACACAAACAGTTACCTGGAATGTAGTGGGTACCAATGCCGCGCCGGTAAATGCCGCAAATGTGGATATATATATGTCCACAGACGGTGGGTTTACGTGGCCTTATACCCTGGGCACGTTCCCCAACTCCGGTACGGCCAGCGTAACGCTTCCTAACCCTGCGGTATCTTCAACAACTACGAGAATTAAAGTGAAAGGCAACGGTAACGTTTTCTTTAATATTAACAGTAATAACTTTACCGTAAATAATAACCCGCTTTCTGTAGGGCCCATCAATGGTACGTTCTCTATTTGCCAGGGCGCTACCACTATACTTACAGATGGTACTACCGGCGGCACATGGGTAAGCAGCAATACAGGTGTAGCTACTATCGGCTCAGGATCGGGCTTGCTTTCAGGTATCTCGGCCGGCACTTCAACGATCAGCTACATTGCCCCAGGTGGTACAGTCACACAGGTGATCACTGTTAATCCGCTCCCGGTTGTGGCTCCTATTTCAGGCACATCAACGGTGTGCATTGGCGGCACTACTTCCCTTTCAGATGCTACAGGCACAGGTACATGGAGCAGCAGCAATACTGCTGTTGCTACCATTAGCGCCGGAGGGCTCGTAAGTGGCGTTGCTGCAGGTACTTCGGTGATCTCTTATACCGTTACTAATTCCTGCGGGGCAACAGTAGTAACTATGACCATTACAGTAACAACAGGTGCAGCGGTTGCGCCGATAAATGGTACTATGATCATCTGTCCGGGTGCAACAACAACGCTTACCGATGCTACAAGTGCAGGTGTGTGGAGCAGCAGCAATACAGGTGTGGCTACGATAAGCGCCGGAGGCCTGGTTAGCGGCTTATCTGCCGGTACTACAACGATCAGTTACAGCGTAACCAGCGGTGGGTGCACTTCAAGCGCTACTGCAACGTTTACGGTGGATGCAATACCAACTGCGGTTATTTCGCCGGCCGGTACGTATACGATCTGTGCAAGCGGCAGCGCATTATTTACTGTGTCTTCTGGTGCAGGATATACTTATCAGTGGCAGGATGGACTGGGTAATATCCCAGGTGAAACGAACGCTTCTTACACAGCAATTGCTGCCGGTACTTACCGCGTGATCGTTAACAACTCAACGGGATGCTCGGCTACTTCTGCATATGTAACAGTAGTTGTCGGTGCAGGCGCTACTGTCGTTCCTTCGGTTAGCATTTCTGCCACACCGGGTACTGTTATTTGCAGTTCCAGTCTCGATACGTTTAGTGCCAGTTCGGTAAATGGCGGTTCATCACCAACCTTTCAGTGGTATGTAAATGGGGTTGCAACCGGTACGGGCGTTACTTACAGTTATGTTCCTGCAGACGGGGATGTTGTAAGTGTGCTGCTCACAAGCAATGCTTCCTGTGCATCTCCAGATACGGCCAGTTCAAGTGTGGTAGTCACGATCAGCCCACCTGTAACACCGGCAGTAAGCATTACCTCAATTCACGGTGATACTACTTGTATTGGTGATACGGTAAGGTTTGCCGCAGTTCCGGTGTTCGGCGGCACAGCGCCCACCTATTTGTGGACGAAGAATGGTGTCAATGTAGCAACTGGTCCATATTACGAATATGTTCCGCAAGATGGCGATACGCTGATCCTCACGATGCAAAGCAATTACCCTTGCCTCGCTACCAATATCGCGGTGAGCAATATATTCATCATTCATGCATTTACTCCGTCTGTCAACAACCTTTCGGTAACAGTTTCCCAGTCTAGTGTGGTTGCTGGTAGTGTCGTTACTTTCACTGCCGTTACTACGGGTGCAGGCACATCGCCTTCTTTCCAGTGGTACATAGATGGTCTGCCGGTTGCAGGAGCTACTTCTGACACATACGTTACCGACTCCCTCAGGAACGGGCAGATAGTAAGCTGTAAGGAGACCAGCAGCTTTGCTTGCTCAAATCCTCAATCGGTTACAAGCGGCGGCATTTCTATCTCAGTGGTTGCGGTAGGTATTCCTGTGGTTGGCGGATTAAGCACATTTACACTGTTGCCAAATCCGAATGCCGGCTCATTTGTAATAAAGGGCTCACTCAGATCTTCGGCGGATGATAAGCTGAACATCGTGGTTACAAATATGCTGGGACAAACTGTATATACAAGGGCACTCACTTCCAGCAAGGGTAACGTGAACGAGCGCCTGGAAATAGGTGACCTGGTACCGTCCGGAATGTACCTGGTAAGCGTTACTTCGGGTGACGGCAGGATTGTATTCCATGTGGCTATTGATAAGTAATTAGAATGGTGAAATCGTGTTTAGGAAAGGCTCTATTTTAGAGCCTTTCTTCATTGATTGTGTTCGAGGAAATGTATATTAGTCAATTCAGTATTTAAAGGCGGTTGGCTGTCAATTGTGTTGTTTATTGCGATCTTTCATATCTTTGTATAAATACTTGATAAAGATGAAGAAATGTAACTTTTACGTTGTCGTAATTGCGATTTTATTAATGTCGAACTTACGGTCAACCGCACAGGTGATCGTGGGGCATGGTCATGAGGAAACGCGGGCGGAAATGAATTTCATGGACCTGGCAAGTTATTTTCATGATCACCCGGAGACTATTATAATCGAGGAACCTGAGAATGATGAGGAAAATGACGAACGTCCGCCGCATACGTCGGTGACGGTTGACCCAGCTATGGTCTTTTATCGTCCGACACCACCCGGCGGGCTATCTTACTTTACCTTTGCACCTCCTACGCTGCCGGTTTCTCCCGCACCGGTGGATACATTTCAAGCGGTACTCGATCCGGGTTCCGTTATTCCTCCAGATACGCACGGCGCGGTAGATTCTAACTATTGCGTTACCGCGATAAACAGTAATGTGCGTATCCAGACACGGGCAGGCGTTACCGTTTCTACAGTGTCGCTAAACGGTTTTTGGTCCCCGATCGTTGGGTCCGGTTCCTATGATCCGCGTATTCATTACGATCCAACTATCAACCGCTGGATATTTGTCACTGACTGGGGAGCGCAATCAACAACATCCTCACTGCTGATAGGTGTCTCTAAAACCAGTAACCCGACAGGTGGATGGTGGATGTACAAGGTCCTTGTGGATGCTACTGGTGTTGACTGGCTCGACTATCCGCAGGTGGGTTTTAACGGCAAATGGATAACAGTAGCCGGAAATATGTTCTCTGTTGCCTCCAATACATACCACGGCGCAAAAGTATTCGTCTTCAATAAGGCAAACGTTGTTGCTGGCATCAGCGCGCCTTATACAAGTTTTCTCAGGAGCACCTCTTATACTATTTGCCCCGCAATAACGTATGATGTTGCCGAACAAAACATGTTTATGGTGGAGAGCTGGGATGGAACGGCCGCTGCCGGGGGGCAAATGGAACTCTGGAAAATAGCTGGCAACGTTGGTACAGAAACAATGACGTCTGTCGGATTTCCCGCATCTGCGGGCTTCAGGTGGCAGGCACAGTCAAACGCAGTTTCAGGAGCAGGCGGCGCTGATTTTGTTCCTCAGTTGGGTACGGCCAGCCTTATTCAGGCTAACGACGATCGCGTGACCCAGATGATTCAAATGAACAATAAATTGTGGTGGGCGCACCCTGTTTTCCTTCCGTTCAGTACAACAACAAACCCCACCCGTGTTTCTATTCAGTGGTGGCAGACCGACACGCTCGGTGTTCCTGCCCAGATAGGATTGATAGATGATCCCTCAGCTACCAATAATAATTTCTACACATTCCCAACATTGGCTGTTAACAGGAGCGATGATGCGCTGATAGGTTTTTCTGTCACCTCTAAGCTGTTACATCCCAGTGCGGGTTATGCACTCCACATGCATACGGACCCGATCGACTCAATGCGGCCAACATGGATATACCGGCACGGACTGAATACTTATTTCAAAAATTTCGGCGGTTCCCGCGACCGATGGGGCGACTATTCGGCCACGGTACTTGATCCGCTTAACAGCACAGACTTCTGGACAATACAGGAGTGCAGCAATAACCCAGCCAATACCTGGGATACCTGGTGGGCGTACATAAAAGTATGTGTACCGCCCGTTGCTACGATCACTCCTGTGGGTTCTACTTCTGTCTGTACACCGGCTACTGTTACTTTGAACGCAAACACAGGCACCGGTCTCACATACCAGTGGGAGCTTGACGGTGCAGTGCTGACTGGCGCAACTACCTCATCTTATACAGCTACAATTTCAGGTACCTACAATGTGATCGTTTACAACAGTGCCACTTGCGACAGCGTTTCATTGCCGGTTGTGGTGTCTATTACACCGCCGCCTACGGGGATTTTGGGGACACTATCTTTGTGTGAAGGCGCCACAACATCACTAAGCGATCTCACTACAGGAGGTATCTGGAGCAGTACGAATACAGGTGTTGCTACAGTGAACACGTCCGGTATCGTGGCTGGTGTTGCAGGCGGTACAGCAACGATTTCTTATGCCACGGGTGCGGGCTGTGCGGCTACTGCGATAGTTACAGTTAATGCACTTCCTGCGGCAACTATTACTCCCGCCGGACCTACCGAATTTTGCAGCGGCGGCAGCGTAGTACTTAACGCAAATACCGGCGCCGGACTTACCTACCAGTGGCAATTGGGTGGTGGACCTATAGGCAGTGCAACGCTTTCTTCTTATACCGCAACCCTTGGCGGTAACTATACTGTTATAGTGAGCAGTGGAGGTTGCAGTGCAACCTCGGCAATAACTGCCGTTACGGTTGACACACCGCCAACAGCGACTATCACTCCTGCCGGCCCTACTACATTTTGTACTGGCGGCAGCGTTGTGCTAAATGCTAATACAGGTGCAGGGTATACTTATCAATGGCAGTTAGGCGGCGGTCCGATTGGCGGGGCTACCACATCATCTCACACGGCTACATTAGCGGGGAATTATACGGTTATAGTGTATAGCGGCGCTTGTAACACAACGTCCGCCGTCACAACTGTTACCGTAACCACGGGACCTGGTGCGACTATTACACCTGCGGGGCCAACAACATTCTGCTCAGGCGGTAGTGTAGTGCTTAATGCGAATACCGGCGTGGGTATCACCTATCAATGGCAGTTAGGCGGTTTCGATATCCTCGGAGCTACTTCCTCTAGTTTCACCGCAACAGCTGGCGGTAGCTACGATGTCATCGTCACCCAGGGGCCTTGTGTTGTTACTTCAGCTATAACGGTTGTGACTATTCTTACACTCCCCACGGTGACTCCGATCGGAGGTACTTCGAATGTTTGTATTGGCGCAGTGACTACACTCACCGATGCAACCGCTTCCGGTGTGTGGAGCAGCGGTAACATTGGTGTTGCTACTATTGATGCTTCAGGCAATGTCACTGGTGTGAGTGCCGGTACAGCAACAATAAGTTATACCGTCACCAATAGCTGCGGGTCCGTTTCTGCAACATTGGTAATGACCGTTAACGCAGCTACTTCAATTGCAGCCATCAGCGGCAACACCACAATTTGTGTGGGGCAGACATCATCGCTCACCGATGTTACGCCGGGTGGTGTATGGAGTTCCGGGGCGCCAGGTATAGCTTCGGTTTCCGCTGGCGGCCTGGTAACAGGCATTGCCACCGGATCTGCGATTATCAACTATACAGTGACTAATGCTGCCGGTTGTACATCCAACACTTTTATTACTGTCAATATTGTTAATCCATTTGCGGCAAGCATCACGCCTGCCAGTTCCACTACTTTCTGTACGGGAGGCTTTGTTGGGCTTAATGCAACGCCGGGTGCGGGGTATACCTACCAATGGCAGCTTGGCGGTGTGGATATCCCCGGTGCTACTGCTGCCAGTTATGTTGCCAGTGTCGGAGGCGTATATACCGTGATCATTACTAATGCTACAGGTTGCGCCGCTACTTCCACAGGCATTACTGTTACCGTTAATCCAAGCCCTATAGTGGTGCCTACTGTGAATATTTCAGCTGACCTGGGCACTGTGCTTTGTGCGATAACTTCAGCGGAAACTTTCAGCGCCATCCCTACTAATGGTGGCGGTGCGCCTACTTATCAGTGGTATGTTAATGGCGCCGGTGTCGGCCCCGGAAGCTCTTACAGCTATACACCGGCAAATGGTGATGTTGTGAAATGTGTGATGATCAGCAGCGACTTATGCGCTTTCCCTGATTCAGCCGTGACCAGTATTACAATGACTATCAGTCCAATGCTTACGCCTTCGGTAAGCATTACATCAGCGCACGTTGATACTGTTTGTGCCGGCGATACCGTTCAGTTTATAGCGGTGCCGGTATATGGCGGTGCAGCCCCGACATACCTGTGGACAGAGAATGGTACGAACGTAGCTACCGGTCCGTACTACATTTATGCGCCGCAGGACGGGGATACACTTGTGCTGACAATGACCAGTCACAATGTTCCATGTCTTACAGACAGTGTAGCAGTGAGCGATACATTCATCGTTCATGTTTTCACGCCTGTTGCGAATTCACTGTCGGTTTCAGTGTCGCAGACAAGCGTGGTTGCGGGCAGTGTGGATACGTTCACAGCCGTTGCTTCGGGTGCAGGCGTCTCGCCTTCGTTTCAATGGTATATCAATGGAGTAGCCGTATCGGGCGCTACAAGTAATGTTTACATTACAGACTCTCTTAAGAATGGACAGATTGTGAGCTGCCAGGAAACCAGCAGTTTCGCATGTTCCGATCCGCAAACGATAATGAGCGGTGGAATTTCTATATCGGTGATACAGGTGGGGGTAGGAGAAGCCGGCAAGCAGAATATGATCACATTGCAACCGAATCCGAATGCAGGTTCTTTCACTATAAAGGGGGGACTGGCATCACAGATAGATGGCAAAGAGCAGATCGTGGTAACAGATATGCTCGGCAAGGTCGTGTATAAGAAAAAGATATTGACAAACAACGGCAATATCAATGAGCAGGTAACGCTCTCCAATTCAGTTCCGGCAGGTATGTACCTGGTGAGTGTCACTTCCGGCGAAGGGCGTGTGATATTCCATGTAGTGATCGACAGATAAATGAAACTTACCTACTGCAAAAAAGCGCTCCGCAAGGGCGCTTTTTTTTAGGTATGTACCGGTAGTGAAGATCAACTTCGTATTACAGTATACCGCTCACTTTTTCCCATAATTCATTTGCGATAGCCTCTATTGTACGGTCTCCATTGGCAATGAAAATGCGCTCTTCCGTTTTCAGTTTGGTAAAGGCCTCGAAGTACTTTTCGCGCACTGCACGCAGACTCTCTATGTTTTCAAATAGTTCAGTCCCAGCCCTATTTGCATTTATTCGCTGCATGCTGGTTTCGGGTGAGACATCAATGAATAAAGTTATCGTGGGCTTAAGTATATCTGCACACAATTTATTAGCAGCGATCACCCAGTCCATATCCATATGTGTGGCATGGTAGGCGTAAGAGGAAAAGTAATAACGATCAGTAATGACCGTGTAGCCGTCCTGCAATTTTTTCACAAGTCCGGTTTCCTCATTTAGCAGGTGGTCCAGCCGGTCTGCGAGGAACAGGCCTGCAATTGTTCTGTGATCGGCTTTGATATATCCTCTCAGAATATTTCGTAGCACCGAGCCGATCATTCCGTCGGTAGGTTCGAATGTTGCATAGACCTTGTGTCCGGCATTGGTGAGTTTTTGCTCCAGCAGTTTTATCTGTGTGCTTTTTCCGCTTCCGTCTATTCCTTCCAGGGCTATGAATAAATTTTGTTTCATTGTGTCGTAATAACGGCGTGAAAATACATCATTATCCGTTATTCATTTTCTGGAGGTACAGGCTGCTCCCGGGGTGGGAGATGGCTATCATCCTTTCCGTTCCGTGGAGCGCCATGAGGTGGTCCGCCCCTGTGACCACTACCATGCATCATTTTAGTTACTTCAACGATTATCTTGTCAAACTCTGTTTTTTGAGTGTCAGTGCATATTGCCCGCACCTGTACAAAATGATTGTAGGTTATGATCTCGATCTGCCGCTGATCATTACCGATAAGCCGTGCCAATGAATCTGCATCAGTATTGAATTTTCCTTGCTGGGACAGGTTCTCAAATAACTGTCTGCGGTAGTTGTTTGCTTCATCCCTGGCCTGGTCCATTGCATGCCTGTGATTGCTGATCAATGCATCATATTTTTTTACCTGGTCATCAGTGAATTTAAGATTGCGGATCACGAAATCGCGCGGCATCTCTTTGTGCGGTGGCCCAAACAAGGAGTGTGGTTTGATCCACATTACAAGTAACAGGCAAATGTTGCAAAGCGCAAGTAAGATTACCGTCCATTTCCAAAAACGCAGGCCTTTGTATTCGTTCATCACTTAGTAGTTATAAGTTGAGCCTGTTTGAATTTCTGTTAGTAACAGCCCCGATATTGTAGTGCCGGGTGTTTTTTTACTTTGTTCAATCGTATATGCTATCGAAGCGATATTTATGGTAAACAATAGTACGGCAGCTACCAGCCAATGTTTGCCTGGCAGCGCTGCGATATCTTTTGGCTGGTTAATCTGACCAATTACACGCTCATAAAAGCCTGCTGCCGGATATGCCCGCCGTATACCAGAAGCTGCGTTAAGCGCCTCATTTATCCAGTTTTCTTTTTTAAGATCATTTGCCATAATACATTGTTTAGACGTTGTTCAAGTGTTTTTCCTTCGGTCGTAGATGTCTGATAGTTTTCGCCTCAGCATTACTTTCGCTCTTTGCAGTAATGATTCCACTGCTTTTAACGACATATTCATGGTCTCTGCTATTTCTTTCTGTGGCAGATCCTCTATGTGTGCCAGGATGAAAGCGATTTTCTGGTTTTCAGGCAGGTGTTCTATCGCCTCAAACAGATATCGCGCTGTTTCTCTTCGCTCCAATTGTATGCCTGGATGGTCAAAACCCGGTTTGTCCTCCATTTGAACTCCTGTTTTTTGAAAAAATTGACTGAACGGGTTTGCCTTTTGCCTTTTTTTTGTCCGCAGGTGGTCAAGACATTTATTCACTGTGATCCGGTATATCCATGTAGTTAATGACGACTGCTCGTTAAAGGACAGAATCGACTTGAATACAGTTACAAAAACATCCTGTGAAATATCTTCGGCAGTCCCGTGATCCTGCACCATGCTGATGGCTGTGTTGAACACCTTTTGCTGGTAGTCTGCTACCAGTTTTCTATAGGCCTCGCTATCGCCTGATCGTAGGCCTGGGATTAAGTTGTTGATGTTGCGAAAATGAGGTTGGTGGCCAATGCTTATTGGTTAATAATACGCTGATATTAGCCCTGAATGTGTTGACTACGCAGGGTATAATTTGTTTTGTAATGTTAACAAAAATCAGGAATATTTTTCTGAAAATATGTGATAATAGGCTATTTTTATGTGATTTTTATAATATTACGTAGTGCTATTGTAAAGAAGTGAGTTATACCCAACTTCTTTATTCATAGCATTGTCTTTATTATTAGTGTTTTTCAGGCTCGTTTTATTAATACCGCAAACTCATGAAATTTGTTTTTACACGGTCATTTATCCCATTTATAATAACCGGGGCAACACTACTTATCTCTCCATTTAACCGGGTTTTCGCACAGGGTGTTATGGGGAAGCATGTGAAGGAATCAGTTACACCGCATCTCACAGGTGGCGCATTCCTTTCTGACTTGTCTCATAATACACCTGCATTGCCACAGCATGCCGCGCATGCCACAGGCAGACAAAGCAAGAACACAGTGAAGGGGAACGCCCCAGGCAATTATTCTACATTCAGGAGGCCTTCAAAAAATACCACCGGTGAAGCTATGCTGCTGAATGCCGGTTATGAAGATCATCCGGAAGCAGGAATGCTTTTTGCGGATGCGCCCTGTAGCAATTGTTACGAGCTGATCGGGAAACGCACTGAATTTTCGAAGACATTTTTAAAAGAGGGAACATCGGGAACAGACGGAGGTAAGGACATACTTGTACAGACAACGTCATTGCCGGCACACTATAAAGATGCGCGCGGTAACTGGATGACAGTAAAGGCGTCACTCACACCTGATAACCTGCGTCGCGGTATTTATGCAGCTACCGAGCAGCCCGTGCCAGTTGTTATCAATACTACCAGTGGTGATAATTTCTCATCGTTGGGCAAAGAAGGAAAGCGACTGGAGTTCAACCACAATCTGGAGCTGTTGTTTGCTAAGCCAGATGGCCGCATGGTTACATTAGGTAATGCAAACTGGACCAACCACACGGCCGGCGATGAGGGCGTGTATGTGACGAATGCATGGCCCGGGATCGATATTGAGATGCACACGGTTCGTGGCGCTGTTAAGACGAACTTTTACATTAACCATGCGATGCCGGAATATGCAGGCGGCAAACTGCTGATACGGGATCACCTGAAAATGGATAACGGCTTATCATTATTCTCAGGCGGTAAGACTAAGATTGCTGACAACCTGGAAGTAAGGAATGCAGCGGGGGAACAAGAGTATGTTATTTCTGCAGCGAACGTCTGTGAAAAGAACAACATCAGGAACACCATGCAGTTGCTCGATTATTACATTGATGGCAATACACTCGATATCGCAGTTCCGGGAGATTTCCTGGATCGCCCTGCGGCATCGTACCCGGTAATTGTGGATCCGCTGGTATCAACCACTACAGTCTCTGTTGTAAACGGTTCTTCATACAGCGCTGCGCTGGCGCCAATGTCTGGCTGTCCGTATTTCAATAACGCCACAACACCGGCCAACGCCACGCTCACGGATATCCGTTATGCATTTATTTACATTACAAACAGTATTGGGTGGTTGTCAGACGGTGCTATTGACTTTTACATTACGGGCGGATGCAGAAGCCCAATACCTCCCACTGGTTTTGGCGGCCTTTACTGGTTTTGTAATATTCCGGGGCCTGGTACCTGCACAGCAGACGGTACAGCGCTTTATACTATGTTCTCCGATTTTGGAGGCTGTATTCCGCCGCCGCAGTGTGCGCCGCACAACCTGGGCATTACCATGTATTTTTATGAGACTCTGGGCGCCAAAGCGGCGTGCAGTCCATTATACATTAACTCAGGCTCTAACCTGAGCATCATAGTGGAAGGCCATACAGTGGAGTTCGTATCGGCAACTGCTGCTCCTGCGTCTATTTGTGTTGGCGGGTCAACAACGCTCACAGGTACAGGTATGTATGGCGTGCCTCCTTACAGCTACTCGTGGACCCCGGGTCCGCTTGCTGGTTCGCCGGTTGTTGTGTCGCCCGGTGCTACGACTTTATATAATCTCACTATTACTGACGCCTGCGGCATTACTGCAACGGGCAGCGTTAATGTTGTCGTTAATTCTGTCGCTCCGATATCCGGCACTACGACACTATGTGTTGGCAGCAGTACAACGCTAACAGATGCTACGGCCGGAGCGCATACCTGGACGAGCAGCACACCAGGTGTGGCTACTATTACAAGTCCCGGTGGCGTTGTTAATGCGGTTTCTCCCGGTACTACCACGATCACTTTTACAAACACGGCAACGGGTTGCAAGGCCACAGTAGTGGTAACTGTTATAGCGCCTCCGACGCCAATTTTAGGTAACCGTTCTGTATGTATAGGCGGCAATTCATTATTGACCGATGCTACGGTGGGCGGAGGCTGGACCAGTGGCAGCCCCGGCATAGCTTCTATTACTGCCGGCGGGCTGGTAACCGGAGTTGCAGCGGGCACAGCAGTAATTACTTATGGCAGCGCTACCTGTTATGTAACCGCTATCGTCACGGTCAATACCGTTGCCCCCATCACGGGTACACTAAGTGTCTGCCCCGGCGGGACCACAGCGCTCAATGATGCTACTGGTGGCGGTACCTGGAGTTCAGGAACGCCCGGCGTTGCAACAATTGGTGCAACAGGAATAGTTACTGGCGTTGCTTCCGGTACATCAATAATAACCTACACCACAGCCGCGGGTTGCACTGCCACTGCGATAGTTACTGTCAATCCGATAACTCCCATCCTTGGCACATTAATTTTGTGTGCCGGCAGCACCACTACACTCACTGATGCTACACCGGGGGGCACATGGAGCTCGGGGACTCCCGCGGTTGCTACAATAGGTCTGGCTACAGGGCTGGTTACTGCGCTTACCAATGGCACAACAACAGTTGTGTATACTACTGCCGCAGGTTGTACCGCATCAGCGGTAGTAACCGTTACCCCGCTTGCCCCAATTTCAGGCACCTTAAGGGTTTGCCAAGGCAGTACGACGACACTTACAGATGCTGCCGGTGGCGGCACATGGAGCTCCGGTTCACCCGGCGTTGCAACGATTGGTCTTGGAACAGGTATCGTGACCGGCATTGCCGGTGGTACATCCACGATAGTTTACACAACAGGCGCGGGATGTACGGTCAGCGCTGTAGTTACCGTTAACCCGATATCCCCGATTTTAGGTACGCTGACCTTATGCGCGGGCAGTACGACCACACTCACTGATGCCACAGCCGGAGGCACATGGAGCAGCGGCACTCCCGCAGTTGCTACAATTGGCGCTGGTACCGGGCTTGTAACCGGGGTTGCTAACGGGACCACGACTGTGGTATATACCACAGCTGCCGGCTGCACTGCATCTGCCGTTGTTACAGTTAGCCCTATCGCCCCGATATCCGGAACTTTGACTGTGTGCCAGGGCAACACAACGACACTCACAGACGCTGCCGGTGGCGGTACCTGGAGCTCTGGTTCTCCGGGTGTGGCTACAATAGGCCTTGGAACCGGTATTGTTACCGGCATTTCCGGGGGAACTACAACGATAGTATACACGACAGCCGCGGGTTGTACGGTCAACGCGATCGTTACAGTTAACCCGATCTCGCCTATACTGGGTACACTTACTTTATGCGCCGGCGCTGTAACCACACTTACTGACGCAACACCCGGCGGCACATGGAGCAGCGGCACGCCTGCTGTTGCCACTATCGGTCTCGGCACAGGGCTTGTAACGGCGATTTCCAACGGCACAACTACTATAATTTATACAACCGCGGCCGGCTGCACTGCATCTGCTGTTGTTACAGTTAACCCGCTGGCTCCGATCACAGGAACGATGATCGTATGCCAGGGCAGCACTACAACGCTTACTGATGTAGCGGGCGGTGGCACATGGAGCTCAGGTACTACTTCTGTTGCCACTATCGGACTGGCAACAGGCGTCGTTACAGGTATTTCAGGCGGCACTTCAACCATCATTTATACTACAGCATCGGGATGTTCAGTATCTGCGGTCGTAACCGTTAATCCAATTACACCGATAACAGGAACAACAACGGCATGTGTTGGGGGTACCTCCGCTCTTAATGATGCCACGGGCGGTGGCACCTGGAGCAGTTCTAATACTGGCGTGGCTACGATCAGCGCTACCGGTGTTGTAACTGCCGTATCTGTTGGTTCTACAACCATTAGCTATATGACGCCGGCCGGTTGCTTTGCAACAGTAACATTTACGGTGGTCAATGTAGCTCCCATCACCGGCACTGCGGTGTTGTGTGTAGGCGCTACTACTAACCTTGCCGATGCCACAGTTGGCGGGACCTGGAGTTCGGGAACACCCGCTATTGCCTCAATTGGTCTTGGCTCCGGCATTGTTACTGGTATTTCTGGAGGAACAGCTACTATAACATATACCTCCGGTGCCGGTTGCCGGACTACCCGCGTTGTTACCGTGAATTCGGTACCGGCAGCGATATCGGGCATTACTAATGTTTGTGAAGGGCTTACTACTTCTTTGTCTGATATTTCACCCGGTGGCGCATGGAGCAGCAGCAGCACTGGTACAGCGACTGTTAATGCCGGGGGTATTGTAACTGGTGTTTCCGCGGGGCTGGTTACCATTACCTATACACTGCCCGGCGGATGCTATACTACTATTCCTGTGGTTGTAAATCCACTACCCGGTGCTATCGGTGGGGCGGCAAGCGTGTGTCTGGGCTCCTCAACCACTCTAATTGATGCAAGTCCCGGAGGTACATGGGCCAGCAGCAATATTGGTATTGCTACCATAGATGGCGCAGGCACGCTTACCGGTATTGCCGCAGGCACTGCCACCATTACATATACACTTGCCACGGGGTGTTTAATAACTGAAATGATCACTGTTATTCCACTGCCGGCGGCTCCTGTTGCAACTAATATTGATTATTGCCAAAGCGATCCAGCCGCACCACTTACTGCAGTAGGTAACAACCTGCTTTGGTACACAGCAGCTACAGGAGGTGTGGGTGATTTTGTTGCGCCAATTCCATCAACTGCTGTTCCCGGTATTACCACATGGTATGTGAGCCAGAGTGTGGGGGGATGCGAAGGTCCCCGTGCTCCGTTGCAAGTTACAGTTCATGTACACCCCTCATTTTCAATATTGCCGGCACGGCCCACTGCCTGCCAGGATGACACGATCAGCTTCTATTACTCCGGGCCTACATTCCCCGGCCAGGTATTCTCGTGGGTGCTGCCGTCAAATGGGGTGCTCTACACAGGTTCCTCACTTTCCGGCCCCTCAATGACTATGTACTACGATACAGTGCTTGGCAGCAACATCATTACGCTTATCGTTGGAGATGGTTATGCCGCCTGCAATTCAATGGATACCATTCCGATGACGGTGTACATTAATTCGCCAGATGCGTCCTTCTATGTGAAGCCTGATGTTTGTCTGGGCGATTCGGTGACCATTGCCTTGGCTCATATCGGGCCGGGCGTTACAGATTATACGTGGGACTTTGGGGGGTCTACTCTTTTGGTTGCATCGTCTAACCATGGTGGACCATTCATCGTCACATTCCCCGCTTCGGGTATCTACTCAATTACGCTTACCGCCATCTCTAATCTCAACTGCCCATCAGTGCCGATCAGGGATACAATACATGTGCATGCGTTGCCCAGTGCAGTGTTTGACGCGATACCAAAATCAACAGGTAACTTATGTCTTGAAGACAGCATACTATTTGTAGCTCGCTACAACAATGCCAATTGCTCGTACCTGTGGGAACCGGAGCATTGCTTCAACAATAACAATAAGCCGAACATATGGGGCAGGCTGGAGCAGGGCAGAACGGAAATATCACTTACCGTTACAGATCCTTTTGGTTGTGCGTCCGTGTCAAGCCAGCAGTTCAATCCTGATGCATGCTGTACTGTTTTATTTCCATCTGCATTCACTCCGAACGGCGATGGTCGTAACGACAGGTTCCGGCCAATTCTCAACGGTTTTCATAACTTCCATGAATTCCGTATAGTGAACCGCTGGGGACAAACCGTCTTCCAAAGCGCTAACACCTATCCCGAGTGGGATGGTGGTTTTGGCGGGGTGCAGCAGGATATGGATGTTTACTACTACTACATAAAGTATGATTGCGGTGGCAACACTATCGAAGAAAAGGGCGATGTAACGCTGGTTAGGTAATTTTACTGATTTTTATCACGTATCAGGCCCCGCGGTGAGAACTGCGGGGTTTTTGTTTCGTGATAGGTGTCGCACGTAAAAATAATACCAGTTGAACATCAAAACCATACGAAACCATTATTGCGAGGAGCAGCATAGCCATTGTGCGTGGATAACGCCGAAACTATCTCACCTCATTCGATTTGGTGATGAATGATTTTTTAAAGGTCTAAGTGGTATAAATGAACATTGTATTTCAAATTGCAACTCAGGGCCTCAGCGGTAAAGATTACTGCATAAACGGATCCACAAACCGCCGGTCGTACAAAAAGGTCTTATCTGTAAGCGCAAGCAGAAAGGCGATCAGGTTCTTCTTGTCCTCCTCTGAGAGTGTGCCAATCTCATCCAGCTCTTTTGCAGTGCCGGGTGCGAAGTTTTGCGGACTTGCATAGTGATCGATCACATTCTTTAGTTTTCTGAATCGCCCGTCGTGCATATAGGGATAGGTCATTTCCACATTGCGCAGGCTGGGTACAAGAAATTTGTAGTCATCAAACTGCGCTCCTGTTATTGAGCTTCTTCCTTTGTCTTTCAGTGCTGTATCCGGCCTTAGCCCATTGTTGCGGTATGAGTTATCTGTAAACAGCGGCTCTTCATGGCAGGATGCGCATTTGTTCCGAAATATCTCCAGTCCGTTTTTTTCTGCAAAAGAGAATGTATCCTCGCCACGCATATACTTATCGTACCGTGAGTTAGAAGAGATCATTAATCCGGTGAACTGAGCCAGTGACTTTAATAGTCGTTCGGAGCTGATAACAGTATCGCCAAATGCTATCCTGAACTCTTCTGCATATGCTTTATGTTGCCGTAATTTTTCAAGCACATGAGCAATGGATTCATTCATCTCTATCGGGTTGGTAAGCGGGCTCACCGGTTGCACCTCAAGGTGATTCACACCGCCATCCCACATGAAGGCATCCTTCCAGATCAGGTTTTGCAAGGCAGGTACATTTCGCTTCCCTATGAGCCCGTTTATACCATGGCTCAGTGCATGATCTATATGACCAAACGCAGCGATGCGCTGGTGGCAGCTTGCACAGCTTATGGTGCTGTCCCTGGAAAGTATGGGGTCGTAAAAGAGTTTTCTCCCAAGTACAAATATTTCTGGGCTGGGGGTATTGTTTTTGAATCTGTAGTGAGGCTTCGGAAATCCTTTCGGTACTTTCAAAGCCACGTCCTCGTTCGTAATTATGAAGTATTTATTCACACCGGTGAAACCAACCAGGGCGAAACACACAATGGACAATATGACAACAGCCTTCTTCATTATCTTGTGTCTTTCACAGAGAACATGTCTGCATAATTATCTGCGATAGTAGCGGCATTATGAAAGTCCGTAACAGAAGAAAGCGTCGTGAAGTCTATTGCGGCAGGTGTTCTAAGTACTTCCGCGGCATTAACTTTAATACTCAGTTCTCTGCCGGTCGCGTTTTCTATGCTCACCGGCTGCGTAAAGTTAAGTGATATATGCCTGATGCAATTTGCAGGCTGCTTATACCCCCCTATATGATACTCAAACATATTTCCCGGCGATTTCGATGCGGGTGACCTGCCCTCCAATTTTAAAAAGATGTAACCGGTATTCCATGCCCAGAACATTGCATTCACAGGGTCCAAGGCTCCGGATTGTACCCCACTGCAGTTGTGCAGGCTGTCTACACCTACTATGAAGTCAAGACCTGTGTATTCGCCGGCCGGGATGTCTATGTTTATCTTTTTTGTTTTTTCTTCCTCTTCGTCTACCAGGTAGTATTCATCAAACGCAACGATCCCGCCACTTGCCTTTTTAAAACGAATATTGCCGATGTAGTACTTAAATTTCGTTACAGTAAAAGCTTGCCCTAGCTCATTTTTGTAACTGACACTATCCAGATGTAATACGCTGTCGCCCACGTAATGAGCAAAAGAAACAGTAAGGTGTCCCGCAGGTGGCCGGATGATAAACGACATGGCAACCGAAACGGTTGCCATGCACACGATCACTGCTAATGTTCGTTTCAATTCAATCGTTAGAATCTTGAGCTTCACAACCTGGATTTACACAAAGGTACCTCATTGGAATTTTTTTACCGGATCTTGATGCGCTTCATTGGAATTCCACAGCGCTACTTCTTCATGATCTTTTCCGTAACAGTCTTCCCGTTGCCCTCAAACGAAAGGATATATGTCCCCGTTGGAAGGTCGCTGATATCTAACGCATAAGCGATGCTTGGCTGCATAAGGTGGTCTACAGTTTTTACTATGCGGCCATCCGCACCGAACAGGCTTCCTTTTATATTGTTCATGTTTGCAGAATCCATATAGATATAGAGATGGTCTACTACGGGGTTAGGCGCTATTTTATACTTGATCGTTGTATTTAACGTTACGTTAGTAGCTGTTGTTGAACCGGTATAGGTTGTGTCTGGACCCACTGGTGTAATATGTGTATTCGTTGATCCGACAACACCATAATAAGTTGGCCCGATCACGAATGGATAGGCTGGGTTAAGGCTGCCGTCTATCGTTACAAAGTAGGCGTAAGTGCCCGATGGGTACTCAGGCGTAATGCAGAAGCGGCCGTTGTGTGCATCGAGGTCTCCAGAGCTTGCAGTATAGATATAGTCATCTACGCAGGACCCCAATGGATATGTGCTGATAGGGTGCGGGCCTCCCGCTCTTGTAGTATCTGTAGTTAGTGCATAGCTGCTATGCATCCGCTTGATGGCGCTTGTTGTCGACATAGGGTCTGAATATCCATATGCGCCATAAATAGGGAAACCATCAAATGCAAAACCAATGATAGGCGAATGATGCGTACTGTCTGCATCATTATACACGCATCTTGGGTTCACATGATTATGATAATCGCCCCCCGGTGCAGGGTGGCCCAGGCAAGAATCGAAGCTCACGGCTTCAAAGAGAAGCGCATTCCTGTTCCACGACGTTCCCGGCCCCATTGCCCAGGATGTTCCGCCCCAGTGAAAACCATCTTCAGCATTGAAGATCGATACCCCGTTGATCCATAGGCCTATCGAGCCAAGACCCACCTTTGTAGGGGTCCCGGTGTTCTGGACCGGGTATCGCGGAAACTCGCATACGAAATTTTGCGGAGAAGGCACGTTAGGATTGGTTGGCCATGGGCCAATGTCATATGCGGGGATACAATCAGTGCTCACATATACAAACGTCGCATTGTATTGCACCAATTGCACATTCGAGATGTATCCTCCATACCCGGTTGCGGTAGTATTCTGCAGCCAGGATGTGATAACCGGCTGGGTCTGTGCCTGCATATTTGCAGCAAATAGGAGGAATACCGGGGAAAATAGTAAGGTCTTTCTCATTTTGTAAAGGTCTGTGTTTTATGTCCTGCATTGTTTAGACGGCTATTACGTAAAAATCCTTCGATATCAATTTTATTTCATGGCCGGATGCCTGACGCGGTAACAAATAGTATTCCTCGCCGTCGTTTATGTTGATTTGTTATCCTCTGTATTGACCAGTCATTGCTCGGCTGTACTGCTATAGATAAATCAGGAATTTGATTTGTCTTTCGTGCATATTTTCAAATTCGTAATAATATCGTTGCTATGTAGTCTTCCGCTGTACACAGTTGTAGGAACGCTACGTCTTTCTTTGTTGTTTCATTTTGCTTATTGTGTTCCGCTGCATTTGCACAAACAGGTACCTGGACGCCCCTTCGAACAGGCCGTCACACTACAACGCTGGTGTCACTCTGTTGCTGACCGATGGCACAGTGATATGTAAGAATTCATCGGGTCCCGGGCAAGGCAATGGCTGGGACAGGCTTACACCAGTAAACGGCAGTTACATAAATGGTTCATGGTCTATCACACTGGATAAGTCGGTTGCTGCAGGTTCTTACCCGGTGAGTGTTACGTCTGGTGATGAACATGTTGTTTTCCAGGTGATCATTGAAAGATAGCCAAAGCGATAGTAAGCAAATAAAGAAAGCGCTCAAAACGGGCGCTTTCTTTTTGGACCATGCTAGCGTGATTTCTAATTCGCCTTCGTCTCATGCAATGCCAGTATCGGGATATTGCGGTTGTGAGCCATTGCAGTAGTATGGCTCCTGTGAAATAACCCTTCGAAAAACGAATATTTGCGCGGTATCATCACCAGCCAGTCTGTATTGTTTTTTTCTGCAAAATCCTGCAGCGTAGCTTCTATGTTTTCTACCTCATAAATAATATGAAAGCGTGGTTTAGCAGGTGCCAGTATATTTATTGCGCCCTCGTCAAGGTCCGTGGTATTATCACGGTTCAGGACATCTTCTTGCAGGTTCAGCACTTCAAGGTCGGCGTTAAGTTGTATAGCAATGTCGCTCAGTTGTGTCAGTGCGATTGTATTTCCCTCATGCCGGTTGTCAAAGGCAAGGCACATTTTTTTCACTGGTGCATATGCCAGTCCCGGGGGGACGGCCAAAACCGGGTACTTAAGATTTTTGAAAGCCGATACTACTATGCTGTCTATAGACGACGCATGTTCGCTTGCCATGCTATTGCCCAGCACTATCAGCCATGGCTCTTCGTTTTCTTTTGTATACTTTTCCAGCGCATCGATAATGTTGCCATCGATCACCAGCCCATGAATATCGATAGCGGGATGCGATTTTTGTAGCTCGGCCACCATTACTTTGATCTGCTCCTCCGAATCCATTTCCACGTCGTCGATCATATTGGTTGGCATTGGCACATCACTGAACATAACAGGGAACGAAAACGAATGTAAGAGCACAACACGAGCGTCCATGTCTGCTGCAAGTTTACAGGCATAGTGGGCTGCATTTTTCGCTACGTCTGAAAAATCGGTTGCTGTAATAATGAGTCGCATAAAATTGTTTTTCATAAAATTACAAAAACGATGCCGTCAAAAAATGATCAATATCAGACCGATAGCTGATTTTCCACTATAACCGCTCTCGCTATACCGGTCAGTGTTCCGGATGGTGTTGTTGCTAAATTAGACCATCCTTTTAATTTCTTCCCGGGAGGATCGGCTCATCTAAAATAAAAAATGCCCGCTTTCGCAGGCATTCAGGTATCGTTTCGAGAAGGAATACTAGTTCTTTCCTTTTCCTGTAATCAATCTGTATGCTTTTTCGAATACGCAGCCGGCTGTGCTCAGCAATATATTTATGTCAAGCCGAATGCTGCGGTTCTTCATGTAGTAGATGTCCCATTGTATGCGCTTCCGCAATTCGCGTTCCACGCTTATCTCGCCGATATAATCCTTTATTTGTGCCATACCGGTCATCCCAGGCTTCACTTCATGCCGGAGATTGTAATATGGAATACATTCAGAATAGTGACGCGTATGAAAAAGCATATGTGGCCTTGGCCCGATCACACTCATATCGCCAATGATAACGTTGAAGAACTGTGGTGTTTCGTCAAGATGTGTGATCCTTAAAAATTTGCCAATTGTCGTAATGCGTTTGTCGTTTATTGAAACTTGTTTTATATCTGCTTCATCATTGACATACATTGTCCGGAACTTAAAGCAATTAAACTCCACACCTATATAGCCCGTCCGTTTCTGTACAAAGAATACCGGGCCTTTGGAGGATAGCTTAATGAGCAAGGCAATGATAGGAGTCAGCCAGGACATCACCAGGATCACAAATGAGGTCGCAATCACTACGTCCATCATTCTTTTTACAGTATAATAATATGTTGCTGGCTCATGGTCAAGATATTGCTGATTCATTTCGTGAAATAAATAGCGTATGCTTGCCATGTCAGATTGGGGTAGGATCTGTACAGGGGATGATCTTTCTAGAGTTATTTCTAAGGTAGCCTGATCTTTCATTAATGTAATTTGGTAGAATATCTACCGGTGGGCAAAAATCGTGCTAATTTTCCAAAAAAAAGAATATTTAACACCCAATATTTACCTTAAAGAGTGTTAAAACTTCATTTGAAAATTAGTTTATGATACAAACATAGCATTATAGTGATAATTCAATTATGATAATAAACGCCGCTGTTAACATTAACACCCGTTTTATTACGGTCGTGGAGCAGGAATTTCAATTCAATGAAAGCCGGAAACTTTATCTAATTTTGTAAGCAGGGTCCTTTTGATGTAGCGCTTTAGGCTGATGAAGGGCAAATGATTGATACTGACCTGTAAATATCCCGGTTACCTAAATGGAAAGAAAGGCGAAGAAATACATTACTTATGTCATCCGGTTTGCGAAAAGCAAGCATAAAAAGCAAGTGATAAAAGATCTCGCCGCCGAAATAAAAAAGAAGGGTCCGGTTACTGGTATAAAAAGCCTGTTACATAAGAAATCTCATTATTATTTTGGTGAGGTTGATGATCATTACCATGTGGACAGTATTGACCTGGCAGGACTCTCTATTCAACAATATGACAGGAACAAAAAGGTAGTATTGCCATTGGTAACAAGGCCGAAAGTGAGTATCATAGTACCTTCCTACAACCAGGTCGAATTTACATACAATTGTCTCCATTCTGTTTTTGAGCATGCCGGGTATAATGACTATGAGATCATTCTCGCCGATGACAGATCTACCGAAGACACAACAATCCTGCGTGAAAATTTTGAAAATATTGTTTTTATTTTAAATCCTGTAAACCTTGGCTTTTTAAGAAACTGCAACAATGCAGCCACAAAGGCTAGGGGCGAATACCTGGTTTTTCTGAATAATGACACTCAAGTGCAGGAAAATTGGCTGGCAGAGCTGTTGTATATTTTTGAGCACAACAAAGACGCCGGGCTTGTGGGGTCAAAATTGGTTTATCCTGATGGACGGCTGCAGGAGGCCGGCGGCATTATCTGGCGCGATGGAAGCGGACAGAATTATGGTAATACCGGCAATCCGCTTAATCCGAGGTACAATTATGTAAAAGAGGCAGACTATATTTCCGGTGCATCTGTAATGATCTCAAAGAAGCTATGGGATGAGATAGGGGGCTTCGATGAGCTGTATTTGCCAGCTTACTGCGAGGACTCTGATCTTTGTTTCAAGGTACGGCAGAAGGGGTATAAAGTTATTTATCAGCCATTTTCACAGGTAATACATTTTGAAGGAGTTACTCATGGCACAGATACCAGTGCCGGCATAAAGGCATACCAGGTCATCAACCAGGAGAAATTCCGGAAAAAATGGGAAGAAGAGTTAAAGTTGAAATCGAAGAAAGGACAACATGTTTTTTATGAGCGCGATCGTACGGCCAATCAAAAACATGTCCTGGTCATTGATCATTACCTGCCCCAGATAGATAAGGATGCGGGTTCACGTACCATCAGTAATTTCATTGATGTGCTGCTGGAACTTGGTTACAGTGTCAAGTTTATGGGCGAGAACTCCGGTGCAGGCACGACCTATCAAAAGCATTTTCAGCAAAAGGGGGTCGAGGTGCTTTATGGCAGCCAGTTCGATTTCAATTTGAAACGGTGGCGGCAGTATTTAAAGGAGAATATGTCATATCTCGATGCCATTGTTCTCAGCAGGTCGTCTGTGTGCAAGCCAATTCTCGCTTTCCTTTGCCAACAGCGCTTCAGCGGCCGTACTATTTATTATGGCCACGATCTTGGCTATCTCCGCCTGGAAAAAGAAGGGCTTCTTAAAAGGGATGACTCGCTGCTGAAAATGGCAAAAAAAATAAAGGGCGATGAAGACTTTATGTACCAGCACGCCAGTGACTCGCTCGCTATCAGTTCCGAAGAGATTGCCTATCTGCACAAATACATAACAAAGCCAATACACTATGTGCCGCCATATTTCTTTAATGTGCAGGACAATACTGCTGCATATGAAAGCAGGGCAGGGATATTATTTGTCGGCGGCTTTAATCATCCGCCAAACCAGGATGCTATGAGATGGTTCCTCGATAATGTGTATGCCGGGCTTGAGGCTCAGGGCATATACCTTACCATCGCAGGCTCTAAAATGCCGGAATTTATTTTCAACCACCGGGAACGTTTTTCTTCACTTAGTGTCTTGCCGGATGTGAGTGTCGAAGAACTGGAAGCGTTATACACCAGGACGAGGATTGCGATAGCGCCATTGCAGTCCGGTGCTGGTGTGAAAGGTAAAGTCATAGAGTCAATGGCAAAGGGCGTGCCGGTAGTGGGCACAGATGTGGCTTTTGAAGGTATGCCAAAGGACGATGGTTTCATTTACAAAGGTGTAAATACGCAGGCTGATATGCTGACGGAGATCATACGCGTCTATACAGATAAAAACCAATGGCAAAAGCTATCCATCTTTGGTAAGGCATACGTCGCCGGTAATTTCAATATGGAAAACATGAAGGCCGTATTCAAAAAGATCATCGGCTAGCTAAATCCTTGTCTCTTGTGCGCCCTTTATGTGAAGTTTTTTAAGCGGCGCTTCCTGTAAAACTCCCGTCCAGTCCCACATTTGCACTATAGAAGGGATCCCGTTCAATAAAGTCAGGCCATTTGAGTCTGAAGACCGCCAGTTCCTTTTCATGCTGGAGGAACGATTCCTTACTCCGCAGCGGATGCCCTCGTGTCGCCGATTCGTAATGGTGCAACTCTACCGTAGGTAAGTATACATTGTAATATCCTTGTTTCCTGAATTTCAGGCAAAGGTCGATATCATTGTATTCCACTGCCAGGTTTTCATCCATGCCGCCAACTTCATTATATACGTGTTTCCGACACATCATGCACGCTGCCGTTAATGCGGAGTAATTTGTTGTGGCGTTCAGGTTATAGGAATAGCCCGGCGCATTCTTGTCCATCCCAACAAACAGATGTCCGGTGTCTCCCTGTGGAACCGAGACAATACCTGCATGTTGTACGGTGTCATCGGGGTACAGAAGCTTCACGCCAACTGCTCCTGTCATGTTATGTTGCGCATAAGATACCATTTGGGTCATCCAGTCCGCATGGGTCACTTCTATATCGTTATTGCACATTAATATGTAGGCTCCCTTACTCGCAGCCACACCTATATTCATCAGCCTTGCAAAGTTGAACGGGATGTTCGCATCAATGCAACGGAATTTTCCGGCGTATTTCGCGGAGTATTCCTTCATCAGGTTGAAGAACTCAGAGGACGTGCTGTTATTGTTCAATACGATGATCTCAAAGTCAGGATAGTCCGTTTGTTGAAAAATGGAGTCAATGGCTTTTTTTAGCAATGCCACATTGTCTTTTGTAGGGATGATGACACTCACTTTCTCAGCAGACTTTATCTCGTACTTTATGTGAAACACATCGGGGACACCGGAGTTCACAACCTGTGCCTCAATGTTTCGTCTTCCCAGAGCGGCTTCAATTGCTTTTCTCGCCTGGCCGTTCTTTATGTCAGGGGCTATATTCGCCCGGTTGTGTACAAGTACCTGCGCCACGTGTTCGATGTTAGGTGTGTGCTCGGTGGCACGCAGCAACAGGTCGTAGCAGTCATTGTATTCATAGTCATCTGGTAAACCTCTAAGTTGGTCAAACAGCTTTTTTTTGACGAGGAATGTGTCGCCAATATAGTTGCGTGACAAAAAGGTATCCGGCGACCAATCGGGTTTAAAATACGGCGTGTGAAATTCTCCGCTGTCTGCGATATGGTCTTCATCTGCATAAATAATGTCATCAGCGTTGCGGGCATTAATATGTTTTACAAACTCAAGCAGGCAGTTCGGAGCTAGAATGCAGCCGGGTGCAACAAAAAATATATAGTCAATAGAATAATTGTCATTTCCCGTTTTGTCAATAACTTGTTTCACCGGGCCTTCTCTTTCAATGTCTGCATATGTCGGCGCATCTGCGAAAATCACTTCATCAAAGTTGCTATACAACTGCGCCAAAATAGATGCCCGGGTGGCTTGCAGATATTCAGTTTGTACACCCAACGCTGGAACTATGATCTTGATCCTGGGTTTTATTTTCAGGGAATTATAAAAAGCATCAATATTCGGGTTAACTGGTGTGATTTCCTGCTGCGCACGTATCCAATAGTTGTAGTCTGTTTTGGGGCGCCTCGCGATGCCTTTGTGTTGCAGGCGCTTTGCGAGCGCGCCCTTAAAAACACCAAACCCTTGTTTTGTAAAAAGAAACGAAATGAATTTCAGAAGGCTGCTCCACTTCTCCTCGCCCGGTCCGGAAATTTTCGAAAAATTCGTCTTCATTTCAGAGTGAAGATAATAAAATAAAATCCGGGGATAATTGTCAACAGGCTAAAACAAAAGCTTGTAATTTTCGCAGATCTCCGCTGCCGGCCCGCGATGCGTTATCTGTCCGGCTTCCATAAGTATGGCTGTGTCGCATATCTTGAGCACACCCTCGGGAAAATGCGATACAAAGAGTATCGTTGTGCCTTGTGCCTTGATTTGGTGTATCTTATCCATACACTTGGCTTGAAAGCCCTGGTCGCCCACCGCCAGCACTTCGTCAATGATCAGGATATCAGAGACATTAGCCAGCGAAATAGAGAATGCCAGCCGGGCCACCATGCCCGATGAATATTGCTTCACCGGCATGCGAAGCACATCGTCGCCAAGCTCAGAGAACTCGCGGATGTTTTCTATGGCGTTAGTATTTTTTCGCTCAGATCCGTACAGCGCCAGCAGCATATGGATGTTCTCATAACCTGTTAATTCCTGTTCAAGTCCGGCTCCAATAGCTAGTATCGGGGCAAAGGTACCATTGACGGTTACTTTTCCCTTTACCGGTTTGATGATGCCCGCGATAGTGCGCAGCAAAGTGCTTTTCCCCGATCCGTTCCGCCCCACAATACCCATGCTTTCCCCCCGGTTCACTTCAACCGAGATATCGTTCAGTATGGTTTTGCTTTTGAAGGGGCTTTTACGATGGGTTATCAGGTCCTTTAGAGAATAAACGCCCACATTGTTTTGCCAGAAGCTAACAGATACGTTCTCCACCTTTATGATCGGATCCTGGGTCATTGCACGTATAGCTGTTATATGGCCGAAATGAATTGATTTTTAAGCCTGTTAAAAACAAACTGGCCCACAATATACATAAATGCAGAAATGATAAGGCAGTGGCTCCACATCTGCCACGATGGAGGTGCAGGATCATAAAGAATAGTACGCCCAAGCTTTATGAAGTAGTAGATCGGGTTACATTTTATGATCAGGTGATACTGCGACTGAATACTACTTTCAGAGTACGCGATAGGAGTAAGGAAGAAGATCGCAGGCTGTATGGTGCCCCAGATGATACCAACATCCCGGAAGAATACATTCACCGACGACAACAGTAGATTTAGCCCCAGTGCAAATATGGCAAACAAGATCACACATGGGAATATTAATAGCAACTGCAGGCTGTAAACAATTCCCCACCAATGCATGATCACCATAAATACTATCAGCGTAAGCAGCAGGTTAAATAATTCGCTGATCGTTTCAGACAGCGGGAAAAAATAAGCGGGAATATTCAATGATTTCAGGATGCCCGTCGAACCCACTATACTCCCCACAGACTGGCCCGTAACGTTCGAGAAAAAGAACCACATGATCAACCCTGACGTGACATATAATATATAGTTGTGTACTCCCGAATTAGCCTTGAATACTACAATAAATATGAGCAGGTATAGCAGTGGTTTGATAAATCCCCAAAAAAATCCGACCAATGAGTTTTTATACCTTAAAATAATGTTGCGTTTACTTAAGGCATATATACGCGTGATATTTTGCACGTTGTGGATTTTGTTGATACTTTGCGGCAGCTAAACTTTTTTCCGCCGGAAAATGAAAATATTTGTAAATGCACGGTTCCTTACACAACCCGTTTCGGGGGTACAAAGGTATGGAATTGAATGTAGCAGACAAATAAAAAAGTTACATCCCGATACCGTATTCCTTGCACCTAAGAACATACTCCATCACAACATTGCCGATGAGCTGGGCGCCGTTATTGTAGGCTCAAACACCGGGCATCTGTGGGAACAGGCCGATCTGCCTTTTTTCCTGTTGCGCAATGGTCGCCCGCCGTTATTCAACCCTGCCAACACAGCCCCGTTACTGTATGGCCGCAACTATCTTACCCTGCATGATCTTGCATTCTATTATCACCCGGAATGGAATGCAAAGGCTTTTTCCACCTGGTACAACATCCTGATCCCCCGGCTGGTTATTGGTTGCCGTCACCTCTTCACCGTTAGCCAGACTGTAAAGAACGAGATCATAAAATATTATAAAACAGCTCCTTCTAAAATCTCTGTAACCTACAATGGTATTTCCGCTCAAATGCAGGCCGGGCTTGAAGGTATTCCGAAGGAAAAGATCATTTTGGCCGTAGGTACTTTTAACAAACGGAAAAATCATCAGAACCTGATACAGGCATATCTTGCCAGTGAGCTTAAGGATGAATACCAATTGGTTATTATTGGCGATCAAAACAAAGTATTTGCCGAAACCGGTATTGATCGGGACAGGCCCGGGAACGGCAATATTAAAATATACGACAGGCTGACGTCGGAAGAACTGATCAATATGTATGCCAAAGCCGCAATAGTGGTGTCGTTGTCGCTTTATGAGGGGTTTGGCATACCGGTGATGGAAGGGTTATATGCCGGCTGCAAAGTCGTTTGCTCAGACATTCCCGTTTACCGTGAGCTGTACCAGGGTCACGCCACCTTTTGCGATCCCAATGACATACCAGACATCAGCGCAGTATTAGCACAGGTTGTACAAACAGAATTTCCGCCTCATAATATAGAGAAACTATGTGAAAATTATAGCTATGAACGATCTGCCCAGTTTATTCTTGAAACGATCAAATCAGGCAGATAAAACATGTAGAGACGCATTGCTGCGTCTCTACATGTTTAAAGTTTAAAACAATTCAGTTATTTAGCTGCCGACAACTCTTTCAATTTCGCAAATATCTCAGCCTCACCGCCTTCTTCATAGCCAGTATGCGTAAAAGCAACTTTACCATTCTTATCAATGATCATTGTATAAGGCACATTCTGGAAACTCAATGAGCGTTTCAGGTCAGAGTTCGGATCGATATAAAAGGGAAACGTCCAACCCTGGGAAATTGCATACGTGCGTACCAGACCTTCGGCGCGGGCTTCGTCTACCGATACGGTCTGGTAATTGAAATCAGCTTCTTTTTTCCACTCAGGCAATTTTAGCGATAAATTCTTTATTTCTTTCTTGCATGGTATGCACCATGTAGCCCAGAAACTGATCAGCGTAACCTTTCCCTTTTCAATAGTCTGATCGAAAGGTATCTTCTTACCCGAGCTTACGTCCTTGATCTGGGTGTTTGGAAGTCCTTGCGCCTGCATCGAAAATGCAGCTAACATGCAGAGGGCCACCACGATATATTTTTTCATAAGTACTTGTTTTTAACAATAATAAGCTAAAACTTTGCCGGAATTGAATAAAGAAGCTAATTTCGGAAAAACTTTAACATTACACACTATTTAGATGAAAAAAACTGCATTTTTATTTTTACTGCTCGCTATATCGGTGCACTCGATCGCCCAGGGAACTTTTTCAGGCGACCTTATGATGAACCTGAATTTTTTTCGCCGGGATACTAATATAAAGGCCTCTAATAATCCACTATATGACAATGCGCTCAGCGGTAATGAGGCATGGCTTAATCTCAGGTACAGCGTGAGTGGTTTTACTTTTTTTGTACGCGGAGATATTTTTAACAACTCTAATCTTAAAAATCCAACGTCTCCCAGCACTGACTTCGGCATAGGAGCATGGAGCATTTCCAAGGATATTAATGATCTAAGTATCACGTTAGGTTCTATTTATGACCAGATCGGCGCCGGAATTCTTTTCCGCTCTTATGAAGACCGGGGGCTGCTGATAGACAATGCGATCATGGGCCTCTCCTTAAAATACAAGCTTTCAGATAAAATAAATCTGAAGGCATTTGGGGGCCAGCAGCGCAATAACAGCAGCATTGGCACAAACCAGGCGCTGCATACTCCTCCGTTTGGGCCGGTCATAAAGGGCTTCAATGCAGAGGGCGATTTCAGCGCAGGCAAGGTTCACGTCATGCCGGGTGTCGGTGTGCTTAACCGCACGCTGGATGCAGGCTCCATGGGAAGTATTGTAAGCAAGATAAATGCGCAGGATACAACCCGCAGATTTTCACCTATGTACAACATGTACGCGTTTAGTGTCTATAACTCACTCACTTACAAAAACTTCTCCTGGTATGTGGAGTGCGCTTATAAAACCCACGAGGCAATAACTGTGCCCGGCTACTATGTGCCGCATGCAACTGCTGTTGACTCGTCTGCTTCCAGTATGCTTATAGATAAGCCTGGAAATGTGCAGTACACTTCTATAAACTATGGCCAGAAAGGTATCGCACTGAGCATCTCCGGAAAACGCACGGAAAATTTCGTTATGCGCACTTCTCCAAATGAAAGCCTGCTCAATGGTATGCTCAACTGGCAACCCATGGTAGCTGTGTTGCGCCCTGAACGCCTGATGGCCCGCTACACGCCGGCATCGCAGGACATTTCGGAGATAGCGGGTGGTGCAAGCCTTGCTTTATCGCCCAGCGACGTATCTAACTTTACCCTTTCCTACACTCATATTAATACGCTTACCGGTAAAAAGCTGTACCGGGAAGCCTATGTTGACGGGTTTTACCATGGCTTCAAATCCTGGGTAATGCAGGCCGGGATACAGTATATGGAGTACAATAATGTCGCTTACGCTTCTCACGGATCTAAAGAGCACCCTATTGTATTTGCGATCACTCCATTTGCCGATGTAACTTACCGTATCACGGAGAAGCATTCACTGAGGGCAGAAGTACAGTATATGGCTTCAGGCCAGGATTACGGATCATGGGCATACATGATAGTCGAGTTTGACATTGCTCCACAATGGGCGATCTCTGCTTCTGATATGTACAACATCATCCCTAACAAGAATAACGACAACAAAAACTATAAAGATCCGGGCAATCATTATTATAGTGTTTATACTTCCTATACCAAGGGCGCCCACAGATTTTCACTTGCTTACGTGAAGCAGGTGGATGGTATCAACTGTGCGGGCGGTGTGTGCCGTTACGAGCCTGCGTTCAGCGGTGTTAAGGCGACACTTACTTCAAGTTTTTAACCGGAACTCCCTCGTCTCCCGCCCGGCGTTGAGGGGGATGATACGGGGGATTTCAGATTGAACAAGATGTATGATATTTGCCGGCAACACCATTACATGTACCGTTATTCCCTCGTTGCAAGCCCTTACAGATACCTGCTGCTCCTGCTGGTATTGGTGAGCATGCGGTCTGCAGCGCAGGTACAGAAGAAATCGCTGGGTACAAGCGCTATCAGCGAAAAGATAACACTTGATGGCAATCTCTCTGAGCCAGCCTGGCAAAAGGCGGATAAGGCCACTGGTTTTATTCAGCGTGATCCCAATCCCGGTACGCCCGCATCTCAACGTTCGGAGGTGAGCATACTCTACGATAATGAGGCCGTCTATGTTGGCGCAATGCTGTATGACGAGCATCCCGACAGCATATTGAAGCAGCTCTCACCGCGCGATGTGTTTGACAACAACAACGACGCCTTTGGCGTTATGTTTGACACCTACTCTGATAACCAGAACGCCTTTTTCTTTATCGTAACTGCGGCAGGTGTACAGGCAGATGCGAAGCAGAAGTTTGATAACAGCGACTTGTCGTGGAACGCCGCATGGTTCTCTAAGGCGGTGATCAACAGCAAGGGCTGGTGTGTGGAGATGCGCATACCGTATTCTGCCCTCAGGTTCCCCAAAAGCGATATTCAGAAATGGGGTCTGAATTTCGGCCGGATCATCAGGCGGTGCCGTGAGCAATCTTTCTGGAGCCCGGTATTGGCGGCACAGTCTAATATGGTGGCCCAGGCCGGTGTGCTCACAGGTATCCACGATATTGTATCTCCCGTACGTTTACAATTGTTGCCCTACATCTCCGGTTATGCCGAGAACTACACAGGCGCCAATGCGCACACGGTAGATGGCGGAATGGACATAAAGTATGGCATCAATGATGCCTTCACCCTGGATATGACCCTGGTGCCCGACTTTGGCCAGACCCTTTACGACAGCCGTGTACTCAACCTATCTCCCATAGAGGTCCGTTACAATGATCTCCGGTACTTTTTTACTGAAGGCTTTGACCTCTTCAATAAGAACGATCTCTTTTACTCCCGCAGGGTAGGTGGTATGCCCATCAATTTCAACCGCGTTGCCGGTGCCCTGGGCGCAAATGATTCAGTGGTTGCAAATCCGCAAACTACGCGCATCTATAATGCTACAAAGTTGTCCGGCAGAACGGCTGGCAACCTGGGCATCGGTGTCTTCAACGCCATAACCGCACCCCAAACCGCTGTAATAAAAGACCTTGGCACCGGCGCTCACCGGCAGGTGCAGACAGCTCCTATAACCAACTTTAACGAGATCGTGCTGGACCAGGCGTTTAAGAACAGCTCTTACATCAGCTTCGTAAACACTAATGTTTCCCGCAACGACAGCACCCACAATGCCGATGTGGCAGCGCTCCTGTTCAGACTGGCAGACAAGGGCAACAAGTATGCCATCGAAGGTTCGGGCGATGTAAGCCAGCTCTTTTACCGCAACCAAGCCACCGATCTAGGTTATCGCTACTATCTTGGCGCCGGCAAGGTGAGCGGCAACTACACCTGGCAGCTCAGCACACGGGCCATAAGCGATCACTTTAACCCAAATGATATGGGTTACCTGGACCGTAATAACATTGTTTACTACAATGTGGACCAGAGCTATAACATCTACAAACCTTTCTGGAAGCTGGTGAACATGAACAACAACTTCAATATATACTACAACAGGGTGTTTAATCCTGCCGTTTTTCAAAGCTTCGGTTTCAGCGGATCTCACAACGCCACCACGAAGAAGTATGTGACCTTTGGCCCCTACTGGAGTGCGCAGCCCATAACCGCCTACGACTACCTGGAGCCACGCGCCCCAGGCCGGTATTATCTTTATCCCACAAACTATATGGCCGGCGGCTTTATCTCGTCCGACTACCGCAAGAAGTTTGCCATGGATGGCGAGGCCAACTACCGCTGGTTTGGGGCAAAGGGGCGAAATACTTTTTACTGGTGGTTGTCGCCCCGCTACCGGTTCAGCGATAAGTTCTCCGTGATCTATAGCCTTGCCTTTACAAAGCAGCACAATGATGTTGGCTTTGTGAACAATGTGAACGGCTCGATCTATTTAGGAACGCGAAACATTAATACACTCACCAATACACTATCAGCTTCGTACATCTTCAGCAATGTAATGTCGCTGTCGCTCAATCAGCGCCACTACTGGTCGCAGGCCGGATACTCGGCCTACAATTTGCTGGATGCAGACGGCACACTTGCACCAACGCTTTATAATACCAACCACAACATCAACTATAACTCCTTCAATGTCTACCTGAGTTTTGTGTGGCAGTTCCGGCCGGGTAGCGAGATGAGCATTGTGTATCAAAACGCTATTTATACCAGCGGCTCTGCCATCATCAACGATTACTCACGTGACCTGAGCAATGTATTTCAATCCCCTCAGAGTAACAGCCTTTCGCTGAAGGTCATTTACTATCTTGATTACCTGGATATCAGGAAGGCATTTAGAAAAAAAGTCTGAACCTCAGATCGCGTTCTACTGATCATTTTTCTTTGGCGGAAGTATCGCATGCCCCACTTTCGTGAAAAAAAATATTGTGAAATGGGACATTACAATTCGCTGAAATGCTTTACTGTGGCTAATATTAATGTTATTTAGCATTTCCCATTATGCCCCACCCAGTTCGCAGTTTTCAGTTGGCAGTTGCCAGTGTTATTGAGCAGTACGCAGTTTACGATTTTGAGGTATGGCATGCTACTATATATTGTGTTTTTTATGTTGCGATTGAAATATCACATTTTTGATGAAAAAAAAGTTTGCACAGGTTTGTATTGGTTACCAGGGTTTTATCTTCAAAAAATATCACAATAACCTCACAAGAATATCACACGGTTTTCAAGCTTTTTCGAAGCTAAAAATTGAATTGATTTTGTCTGTATTTATAACTGCGAATTAAGCCTGTTTATCCGTTCTAATTGTTGTGGCTAATGCATTTTTTGCCGCAAGAAATGTGCCAGACGGTACTGACTGCCAGGAGAGATTCCCACAATTTTTCGGTTTAGAATATTCGAAAAATTCGGAAATGTCTCAGTTTGAAATCAGTCGACTTTTTCAACCATATCCATTATAGCGTCAATATCATCCTGTGTTAGAACCTCTGATTTGACAAAAGACACCCACCCTATATTATATTTTACTATTTGCCCCCGAAAGTAATTGTTTATAACTACAGAGAAGCTGCCGCCGCCGCCATGCGCCGATGAAACGACAATATGTTGTTGTCCGTGTACGGGATCAATAAAGGTTACGTCTGCAATTGTCATCACGTCTAAAGGTAAGAAGAAGAAGTATGAGTCCTTAATTCATGAGAAAAACTGCCCGCGCACAGGTGTGGCACATTTGTGAAATGTGCCACACCAGCGGCAGCTACCAATATACGCTAAGGTGGCGCATGCATGAGCGAGGCAGCCCAGGGGCTATTTCTTCTTCCATTTTTGTCTCCACGGAGCATCCATCTCCCAGTCTCCGGCCATAATGCAACCATAGGGCATGATCTCATCAACAACTTCTCCCAACCCAAACTGCTCCATTTGTCTCTTTACGCTTTGTGCGTTTTTGTATGCACTGGGCAGTTCTGAGATATCAATGTTCTTTGAAAAAAAGCGGATGTCAAGCCCGGCCGTTTCTTCGTGAAAGATCTGTGCGATGGTTTTGTGCGCTTTGTTTCTTTTGTGCTGGCCGCGGCTGATGTTGCGTCCTGCACCATGCGGCGCAAAGCCAAGGTTGTTGCTTGTTGTTGCCCCACGGACAATAAGTACCGGTTCGCTCATATTGAGCGGGATCAGGCGCAAGCCGCCCTGCGAGTCTGGAACGAATTTGTCGTCGAGCGGTGTGGCTCCCTTTGCATGATAAAACAGATCATCTTCTTTGAAGACAAAATTGTGCTCATTCCAGAATCTATCGTACGGGTTAATGCGTAACATTTCTGCAGTGGCATCGTGGAGGGTGGTGTGGTTGAGCTTTGTCCAGTCCCTTACCAACTGGAGCGCTTCCCAATAGCTTTTGCCTTCATCGGTGTCAAATGGTATCCATGCGTTTTTTGCAGGGGTGGCCGGAGCGATCAGC
>CANJQU010000005.1 GCA_947476485.1 Chitinophagaceae bacterium | reverse complement strand
TTCTCTTTGTAGATATCAAGGTACATCTGCCGGTAACCATCATGGCCCCAATGCAGTGTCACATATATCCTGGGGTCGCGGTCCACCACTGCCCGGCCGGGCCGTTGATGCAGGTCGTACTTCATGAAAAATTTCGGTACCGGGATCCTCATTAATTTAGCAATGTATCCTACAAAATCTTCTGACATCTTGGGATGCATGTCGTCATAAATAGTGCTGATAGCATATCCGTTCGTGAACATCCACACAGCCCGCTGAACGATATAAGTGGCAACATTATGGTTGCGGGCATACCCCAATACTTTTACCATATTGCTGTCTCCCTGTTTCCAGAAACGGTACTTGATGTTTTTCGCAGGGCAGGCTGCATAACTCTTGCCGCAAAACGTCTGCAGGTCAACCTCCGTATTTTTAGACGGTGCAAGTGCAAACGACTCACTCCCCAGCAGCACGAGGTTCTGGTATGCGGTATCTGCCGGAACGAAGATCAACCCGGGATCTACATCGATCGTAAGTTCTTTATCAGTATTGTTTGTGAGCTGAAGCTTTATGCTTTTCTCGCAGTAGCCGCCATTTGAGATCGCGTTCAGTGTTACAAACTTGCGCGACAGCGCTTTCTTAAGAGTCATGTGACCTGCATATACGTCATGGGCTGATATGCAGCACAAAAGCGTAAATAAAATAGCGGTTCTAAAAAGGCATCTGCTGTACATAGGCTCATTTTATTTACTAACGTAAGATATATATAATATCGTATAAATTGCCGGAAATGAATTGTGAAATTTTATTTAGTTCGTGCCTGGTATCTATAGCGGTTTTGAATTTACCAAATCGATCCTGATCCTCAATACCAACTCCAAATTCCATACCTTCGCAGCCCGATGAATCTGGATGTGCTGCAGGGCTTATACCAAAATGATATCCGCTTAAAACAAATAGCGGCGGGGATCACTTTGCCCGGCCACAAACTCAGAGTCTATCTCGACAACCTGCGGGGCTCTTCTGTCAACTTTATTGCAAGTGCGTTATGGCGTCTCACGGACGTTAATCATGTCTTTATTTTAAACGACAAAGAAGAAGCTGCCTACTTTCACAACGACATTGAGCATCTTACCCAGGGGTTGGATATTTTCTACTTCCCCGATTCTTTTAAGCGGACCGGATATTTCAATGAACTGAACAGCAGTCACGTAATGCTGCGCACCGAGGCGCTTACCAAGTTCACCGGCAAAAAGGTAAATAAGAAAATACTGGTCACCTATCCGGAGGCATTGTTTGAGCGGGTTGTAAACCCTTCGTCGCTGTCGGATAATATGATCAGCATCAAGGTGGGAGAGACCCTGCAGGTAGATGCCATGCTGGAGCGTTTTGTTTCTCTCGGGTTCAGGCGCGAAGACTTTGTTTATGAGCCGGGCCAGTTTGCAATGCGTGGTGGTATACTCGATATTTATTCCTTCGGCAACGAACATCCTTACCGTATAGAGCTGTTTGATACCGAGGTAGACAGCATACGTATCTTCAATCCGGAGACACAGTTATCTGAGCGCAAATTGCTGCAGGTATCTATTCTCCCAAATATCGAAACCAAATTTGAAACACAGGAAAAAATATCCCTGCTCGACTACCTGCCGGAGAATACGGTAGTATGGGCAAAAGATCTTTCTTTCACCGTTGGCCGGCTGGCAAAGCTGGAGGCCGACCTTCCGGAAAAAATGGAGCTTGGCCAGGTAGCCATAGACCATGAGGAAGAGATGCTGAAGGAAATATCCAAAGCAGATTTTGAGACGGGAGGCGCATGGCAGGAAAAGATAAAACAACGACATCTCATTGAATGGTATAATCACTCGCTGGAGAAAATAACAGGCGACGCTATTGATGCTACATTTCAATTCGCGACAGACGAACAGCCGGTTTTCAATCGCCAGTTCAACATGCTTATCAGCGACCTGCAGAAACGGATCGCTGAAAAATACGTGGTATACATTTTTGCCGAAAACCCGAAGCAGCTTGAACGCCTCAGAAGCATCTTTGATGATGTGAATGCCAATGTGCTGTTTGTCCCGGTGCCCACGTCAATCAGCAAAGGTTTTATAGATCATGACAGGAAGGCCATTTGTTATACCGATCACCAGATATTTCAGCGGTATCACAAATACAATGTAAAGCAGGCATATTCTAAAGGGAAGGCGCTGACACTTCGTGCTTTGCGTGAGCTGACACCGGGCGACTATGTAACACATATAGACCATGGGGTAGGCGTATACAGCGGACTGCAGAAAATTGAAGTGAATGGTAATATGCAGGAAGCCATTCGTATTCTTTACAAGGACAACGATGTGCTGTATGTGAACATAAACTCACTGCACAAAATAAGCAAGTTCACAGGCAAGGAAGGCGCTGCGCCACGTGTAAACAAACTGGGCAGCGATGCATGGCAGAAATTAAAGAATAAAACCAAGAAGCAGGTTAAGGATATTGCCGCCGACCTGATAAAGCTGTATGCTAAACGAAAGGCATCGCAGGGCTTTGCATTTTCACCGGATAGCTACCTGCAAACCGAGCTGGAGGCATCGTTCTTTTATGAAGACACGCCGGACCAGGCAAAAGCGACAGCCGATGTAAAGCGGGACATGGAAACGCCAGCCCCTATGGATAGACTGGTATGTGGCGATGTGGGTTTTGGAAAAACGGAGATCGCGGTGCGCGCGGCGTTCAAAGCCGTAGGAGACAGTAAGCAGGCTGCGATACTGGTACCTACGACCATTCTTGCGTTCCAGCACTTTAATACCTTCAAAGAGCGTTTGAAAGATTTTCCCGCAAATGTTGACTACGTCAATCGTTTCAGGTCTGCTAAAGAGAAGAAAGAGATATTTAAAAAGCTGGAGGAAGGTAAAATTGACATAGTCATAGGTACCCATGGGCTGCTGGGCAAGGACGTAAAATTCAAAGACCTGGGCATCCTGATCATAGACGAGGAACAGAAGTTCGGAGTCTCATCTAAGGAGAAACTCAGGGAGCTCAAGGCCAGCGTGGATACGCTGACGTTAACAGCAACGCCTATACCACGTACACTGCAATTCTCCCTGATGAATGCACGCGACCTGAGTATCATCAACACGCCACCACCAAACAGGCAGCCGGTGCATACCGAGGTGCTGGTATTTGATGAATACGCGATCCGCGATGCGATCTACTACGAGTCGGAGCGCGGTGGGCAGGTGTTCTTTGTGCATAACCGGGTGCAGAGCCTTCCGGAGATGGTAACATTGCTACGCAACCTGTGCCCCGATCTCCGTATTGGCATGGCTCATGGCCAGATGGAGGGACACCAGTTGGAGGAGGCCTTGTTTAATTTTATTGAAAAGGAATTCGATGTATTGTGTTGTACCAACATTGTGGAGAGCGGTGTGGACATAGCGAATGCAAATACCATCATCATCAACAATGCACACCAGTTTGGCCTTAGCGATCTGCACCAGTTGCGTGGAAGAGTCGGGCGCAGCAATAAGAAAGCATTTTGCTACCTCGTGGCGCCGCCTATGAGCCTGCTGCCCAATGACAGCCGTAAACGACTACAGACACTTGAGCAGTTCAACGAACTAGGCAGTGGCTTCCAGATAGCCATGCGCGACCTCGATATCCGTGGTGCCGGGAATTTGCTTGGGGGCGAACAGAGTGGCTTTATAGCCGAGATAGGCTTCGAGATGTACCAGAAGATACTTGCAGAAGCCATGCGCGAACTGCGCACTACCGACTTTAAAGATGTGTTTGCCGAAGAGATCAACCGCAAGAAAGATTTCGTAAGCGACTGCACCATTGATACCGATCTCGAGATACTCATACCAGATACTTATGTAACAAATATCACCGAGCGGTTGTCATTATATACGCAGCTTGATGATATTGAAAGCGAAGAGGAGTTAAACAAATTCGCTGCAGAACTTAATGACCGGTTTGGGCCTATACCATCCCAGGTGCAGGACCTGTTCACAACACTGCGCTGCCGCCAGATAGCGCAGGAACTGGGTTTTGAAAAACTAATACTGAAGAGCCAGCAGATGAGGCTGTATTTTGTCAGCAATCCTGAGTCGCCATATTTTGAGTCAGATACCTTCAATCACATCCTCAAATACATACAGACGCAAACCCGTAATGCACGCCTTAAACAGGTAGGTAAGAACTTTCTGCTCGTTGTGGACCGGATGAAGACTATGAATGACGTACTGCATTTTCTTGAGGGAATGATAATGAAAAACAGTACTTTGGTGTAACAGTTGGAAATCTGTAATGCCAAATTCAAGTATGTATCAAACCCCTTATCAGCGTGGAAAATAGAACTGCAAAAGGCGGGCTGTTTACTTTCGTGTTTGTGATCCTGCTGCTTCCGTTGCTGCAGCATGCGCTGAGTTTAGTAAAAAGCGGGGAGCTACTATGTGCATCAACGAAGACTCCTTACGTCACATTTTCATTTCCAAAATGGTGGGACGGCTCTTACCAGAAAGAAAAAACGCTTGTCCTGAATGACAGCGTCGGCTTCCGGCCAGATCTTGTCAGGCTGAATAACCAGATCGATTTTTCACTTTTCAGGAAGTTGAGTTCGGGTAATATTATTGGTTATGACGGCTATGTTTTCGGTAAAGAAGATGTGCTTGAATACAGCGGAGATGCGTATATGGGCACCGAAGCGATAAGAGAAGAAATGATCGAGATGAAGCATTTGCAGGATACCTTAAGGCGGTTGGGCAAAACATTCGTATTTGTTTATGCACCATCAAAAGCGCACTATGTACCTGAGAAAATTCCTGGCTTGCTGACACGAATGCGTAAACCCCGAATAAACAATTACAAGATGTTCAGAGTGATGGGTGATTCTTTAAAAATTAACCAGCTCGACTATGTTGCGTTATTTGGGTCCATGAGAGATACCTCGCAAAATCTGTTAATGACTAGGCAAGGTTACCATTGGAGCATCTATGGAAGTTTGATCGCGACAGATACGATGATAAAGTTTATTGAGCGTGAGCGAAACATCACGATGCCGCACCTTGTTCTTACCAAAACGCATCATACCGAAACAGCATCAGACAGTGACGATGATCTTGTGAAATGTACTAACCTGATATTCCCCCTGGCGCATGAACGATACAGTTATGCGGAACATTACTACCAGGGTAATACCCAAACGACCAGGCCAAGGGTATTTATTGCAGGTGATAGTTTTGTATGGGGGTGGATTGCAGCAGGTTTTCTACAAAATGCAACTGCTAGCTGGAAGTATTGGAGTTATTTTGGTGATATGTGGACTGAAGCAGGAGTCAAAGATATTCGTGACTATGAATGGAAAAAGGCTTTAGCGGAAACAGATTGCGTAATTGTACTTGTCACCACTACAAATTTGCACCTCTTGCCTAGAGAGAACAGGTTTGTCGGTCAGATATACCATCATTTCTATCCCTGAATTTGTTAAAGCTCTTTCCTTAGCCTAGCCACAGGTATGAATAGCTGCTCCCTGTATTTCGCAACAGTGCGCCGGGCAATGTTGTAGCCTTTCTCCTGCAGCATTTCGGTAAGGTGCTCATCTGAAAGTGGTTTGCGCTTGTTTTCTGCGCCTATCAGCTCGTTGAGTATATTTTTTACTTCGCGGGTCGATACTTCTTCGCCGCTTTCTGTTTGCAGCGCTTCGGAGAAGAAGTATTTCAGCTTATACGTGCCGTACTCTGTTTGCACATACTTGCTGTTGGCCACTCTCGATACGGTAGATACATCAAGACTGGTCATTTGTGCAATGTCTTTAAGTATCATTGGTTTCAGCATGGTCTCATCCCCGCTGATAAAAAACTCTTTCTGGAAATCGAGTATAGCCTGCATCGTATGCAGCAGTGTATGTTGCCGTTGTTTGATAGCGTCTATGAACCACTTTGCAGAATCCAGCTTCTGCTTAATAAAAATTACCGCTTCCTTCTGCCTTTTATCTTTTTTCTCACCCCGCTCATAAGCGCGCATCATGTCTTTATATCCTTCTGATATGCGCAGCTCAGGAGCATTCTTAGAGTTGAGCGATAATTCGGGCACGCCGTTGTTGTTGAAAACAAAGAAGTCGGGTATAATGTAGCTCTCTGCCTTGTTGAGCACAGCAAACGCCGCACCCGGTTTAGGGTTCAGCTTAATGATAATGTTGATCACATTCTTCAGATCTTCATTATTAAGCGCCAGGTGCTTTTGTATCTTATCGTAGTGTTTCTTTATGAACTCATTGAAGTATTTGTCCAGTATCTCTGCCGCATCGCGCACGGACTTTGACTGGTTCATTCTTTTTAGCTGCAGCAGCAGGCATTCCTGCAAGGTCCACACGCATATTCCCGGCGGGTCGAACTGTTGTATCTGCTGTATGAGTTCTGCGATCTCCTCCGGATTTGTATCTATATTTTGTCCAAACGCAAGGTCATCGACTATTGAAGTTATTTCTCTGCGCAGGTAGCCGTCTTCATCAAGGCTGCCTATTATCTGCTCCGCGATCCTGTGCCTGCGGTCATCCAGTTCCAGCATTCCTAACTGATCAAGCACATAATCATGAAAGCTTGTTTCTACCCGGGCGGGTGTTACTTGCTTGTCTGTATCATTGGCACCATAATAATCATCACCGTATTCATAGCCGCCGCTGTCATCATCTTCGCGCCTTAAAAAATCATCGAGGTCTATTTTCTCAGCAGTATCATCGCTTAGTTCCACATCTTCTCCGGGTGCATCCCCTTCCTCACCATCAGCGGACGCATCTTCAAGCTCATAATTATCTTGTTCCGTATTGTTGTTCTCGATCTCAGATTCAAGCGCAGGATTTTCTTCAAGTTCTTCCTTTATCCTTTCTTCCAGGTTGGCAGTAGGTATCTGCAGCAGTTTCATTAATTGAATCTGTTGGGGTGATAGTTTTTGCAGTAGCCGCTGCTGGTTCGATTGTCTTAGCATATTGATGATCCCGCCTGATGCAAAAATATAGTTTAAAGCCACAAAACAGCATTATAAAGCAGGATAGCCCATTAATATTTAATTTACTATTGCTTTTATGATGAAATGCTTCTTTTATAAGAACATAAATTGTATATTGTCCTTAATAAACGCATCTGTGGCGGGCATGATCAAAAAACCATACATATCACCTTCTTTTTCTTACGTTCCTTTAGAAGAGACTTTGCAGATAGCACCTAAGAGGAATAGGTTGTTCATAGGCATTCCAAAAGAAACATCTTTCCAGGAAAACCGTGTTGCGCTTACCCCCGATGCTGTGTCGGTGCTGGTGAACGATGGCCACGATGTGGCAGTAGAGCACGGGGCCGGTGATGGTTCTTTCTATTTTGACAATGATTACAGCGAGGCCGGTGCACATATTGTATACGATAAGCCGCAGCTCTTTAAGGCAACAACTATAATAAAGTCTGCTCCTATTTCGGATGAAGAGGCCGGGCTCTTGCAGCCAAACCAGGTGGTGATATCTCCGATCCATATGCCGCTTCTGAAGGCGGAGATCATGGAGCAGCTCATCGCTAAAAAAATAATTGCAATAGCTTTTGAATCTATAAAGGATGATTCGGGTACCTATCCTATAGTCCGTTCCATGAGCGAGATCGCAGGCAACTATGCCATACTCGCTGCTGCCCGTTATCTCGGCAATCCTGATAATGGGAAGGGTGTGCTGCTGGGTGGTATTTCGGGTGTGCCGCCGGCAAGGGTGCTTATCATAGGCGCAGGTGTTGTTGGGGAGTTTGCTGCCCGTGCAGCTTTCGGGCTGGGCGCGTCGGTAGCCATTTTCGACAATTCTATTTACAGGCTCATGCGCCTGCAGAACAACATCGGCCACCGTTGCTTTACCTCAGTACTTGAGCCGGTAACCCTGGCTGAAGAATTGCGCAGCGCAGATGTGGCAGTTGGCGCCCTAAAGCCTATCAATGGTATTACCCCGGTGGTAGTAACAGACCAGATGGTAAGTAATATGAAAGCCGGTTCCGTGATCATTGATGTGAGCATGGACAGGGGCGGTTGTTTTGAGACTTCACGGGTTACCACGCACGAAAAACCTACTTTCAAAAAATATGATGTGATCCATTATTGCGTGCCGAATATTGCCTCCGGAGTTTCGCGTACTGCATCCCGGGCCATCAGCAACGTGCTGATGCCTATTTTGCAGCAAGCTGCTGATATGGGTGGGGTAGAAGACATAATATTGGCCAAGAGTGGTATCAGGAGAGGGGTGTACATGTATAAGGGATGCGTTACCAGCGCCCCTATTGCCAAGCGGTTTAACTTTAAATACACTGATCTCGATCTTTTGCTTGCTTCACAAAGCTAGATCTTACTTGAACTCGTATATACTTATATGCCGAACAAGCGAATGAACAAAGCCATTGCCGGGTATCACTTACTGATGATACTTTCTGCAGTTGATTTCAGGATCAGCGGCGAAAAAGATATGGTGATACGCCAGTACCTTGTGAATGAATTTCCATTCAACGTAAACTTAGACAAACAGATGGAGGTCATCAGCCGCCTGAAGCCTGATGAGTGGGAAGCACATTACCTTAAAGTAATGGACGATTTCTACGACGATGCCACCATTGAGGAACGTAAGAATCTCATAAAATTCTCCATCAAGCTTACCAAAGCAGATAAGGTGATCACCAAGGAAGAGAACTACTACCTCAATTTGCTGTTTGAGAATTGGGAGGCAGCGTAAACCCCTGACCCCTAAAGGGGAGCTATCAATTTAGCTTTGTGCAAATTTGGGGGTCGGAAAACAATTGGACATTTTATTCTTAAATAACTTTTGGGCTAATGCAACAATCTGATAGTGAGGGAAAGCCCCTTCAGGGGTTTGGGGGTTACAACATCAATCCCGATACCCAATTCAGGCATCTTGAACTGATAGATGTTCCCTCTGTCGTTGCCGCATGTAAAGAAAAGTGGCAGAACTATACTTTGACACAGGTGAACGATAGTGTGGTAAGAATAGGTATCGTAGAAGGCGAATTCCACTGGCACAAGCATGATAACGATGATGAGTTCTTCTTCGTGCTCGAAGGACAACTGCTCATAGACCTTGAAGACAGGACCATAGAATTAAATCCCAACCAGGGCACCACCATTACAAAAGGTGTTATGCACCGTCCCCGCGCACCAAAGAAGACCGTAATGTTAATGGTAGAAACGAGCGCTATAGCGCCGACAGGAGACTAGCCTTCTGCTATGCTGCCGGCAGACTTTTTCGTGTATTCATTACACTTGCATCTTTCAGATGTGAGTTCAGAGGCGTTACCAGTTTGTAAGTCTTGTTAAACAACTCCTGCGACACCTTAAACCTTTCCGATAGTTTGCGGATAACTTCTTTCGATAAACCACGCCTGTAGTTCAGTATGTCTGAAAACAGGCTTTTACTTATTCCTAAAGTATTTGCCATGTCAGTAGACTTAAGCGTATTCACTTCCATTAGATGGCGTAACAATTCTATTGGATTTGCATCAGAGAATGTGTTATGATCGTCATCCCATTTTTCGATAAGAAGTGTCAGCAATTCGATAGCATCTTTCTCCTCCTTGCTTTTTGTTTTGACAACTACAAGCTCTTCCAGCATCTTGCAATACTCGAAGTATTGTTTTTTTGTCTTTATAACTTTAAATTTCAAGTTTTCCATAACCCTTTTGTTTAATAATCACTGACTGTGTACTGTTTGTTATCCTTACAAAGCCTTGTGTATTCAGCATGTGTGCTTATCCAGCAAATGAATAAATGCACTTGCTTATCTCCAAAAACATAGTGACATATCATTCGATAATTGTTGCCTCCGATGTTAAACACAACCCTTTCACTTCCGTTACCTAACAGATCTGCCGAGCCATAGGTATTAAGAATATCTTGCGGACTATCCCAATCTGCACCTTTCACCAGTAACTGCCAAAACCGTAAGGCACTTCTACTCCCGGCATGAAAACGGGCGTAATTTTCAATAGTCCATTTTGTGATAAGATGAATTTTCATCCCATTGTGAAATCACAAAAAAAATACGCAAAATGCGTACTTTTAAAAATGCCCGAAGAAATATTCTGTTATCTCTGATGAAATCTATTTGACAATATATAAACTTGCCGTCGTCTTAGGTTCGCTTGATTTCGGTGCCCCTTCCTTCTTTATGATCCCCACACTTATCAATATAAAAACCGCAATGCCTGCAAAGATGCGGTAGACACCAAATGCGCGGAATGAGTGTTTCTGTACGTAAGTAATGAAAGTCTTGATGGCAATTAAAGCTACAATAAATGCTACCACATTGCCCACAAGCAGCATGCTTACCTGTCCTTGCTCAAAATGAAAACCCTGCTTATAAAAGTCCCACATTTTTTTTGCAGTTGCAGCAGCCATCGTTGGCACAGCAAGGAAGAAAGAAAACTCCGCAGCCAGCTTGCGCGTAAGCTTCTGCTGCAAGCCGCCTACTATCGTTGCTGCGCTCCTTGACACACCGGGTATCATGGCGATGACCTGGAAGCAACCTATGAAGAACGCTTTTGGATAACTGATATCACTATCGCGGTCCATATTTCCCCGCTGGAAAAGATGATCGACGAACAGCAGCACTATGCCGCCGATAAGAAAACTAAATCCTACCGTCATGCTGCTTTCCAGCAGGGCATCTATTTTTTTAGAGAACAACGCCCCAAAAATCGCAGCCGGGATAAATGCCACTACAAGCTTCATATAAAATTGCCACCTTGCAAAATCGAGGAACTTTCGCCAATACAACACCACAACCGATAAAATAGCGCCAAACTGTATCACCACCTCAAAGAGCTTGGTAAATGCTTCTTCATTATTACCCATTATCGAACTCGCGATGATCATATGCCCGGTAGACGAGATGGGCAGAAATTCAGAAATGCCTTCGACTATACCGAGTACTATTACCTGTATCCACGTCATGTTATGGGATGTTTATGTATTTATGTGTTTGCAAAGATAATTGCCACTGCGGATGTTGCTTGATATATTCTATGATCAGCGGAGTGATGGCTTCTCTTTTGCTCCATTCAGGTGCCAGGTACAGTTTACAGCCGGGTCCTACCCCTGCTGCATGGAGTTCTGCCCATTTAAAATCAGACTTATGATACACGACTACCTTCAATTCGCTCGCAGCAGCAACGCACTCTGGTCGCGGCGCTTTAAATTTCTTAGGTGAAAGCGTTACCCAGTCCAGGTCGCCGCTCAGCGGGTGTGCCCCCGATGTTTCAATATGCGTTCTAAATCCCGCCTTGTGCAGCGCGTCGCATAGCGCTGTAAGGTTGTGCATAGCAGGCTCACCTCCGGTTATTACCGCTATCCTTCCTTCATGCGCCGCAGCAATACCTACGATCTCATCTGTGGTCATCAGCGGATGCTTGCCGGAGTCCCAGCTATCCTTTACATCGCACCAGGTGCAGCCCACATCACAGCCACCCAGCCTTATAAAATAGGCTGCCTTTCCCGTATGGTAGCCTTCACCCTGCAGGGTATAAAAGTGCTCCATCACAGGATAAGAGGTTGCGTTTTGTTTTATAGCTTCCAATATAATTTCAGAATTGCGCTGTTTAATAATTTCTAAATAATAGAGCTGAATTATTAGTTTGCGCTTAAGGAATAACCATCAGCTTAATGCATGGTTCCCTTTTAGGGGACAGGGGTTTTTCGCCGCCTGCAGCGTATTCTTCATCAGCCCGCAAATGGTCATCAGTCCCACACCTTTCGGCACAGGGGTAATATAGCTGCTCAGCGGCGCTACATTATCAAAGTCCACATCACCAACAAGGCGAGAGCCGCTTTTCTTTGTGGCGTCATCTATGCGATTGATGCCCACGTCTATAATGATAGCCCCGGGCTTCACCATATCTGCAGTCACATATTTCGGACGGCCGATGGCGGCAATGATTATGTCTGCAGTTTTGGTTATTTCCTTCAGGTTCTTTGTTTTGGAGTGGCACATAGTCACGGTTGCATTGCCGGGATTTGAAGCCCTGCTCATAAGTATGGTCATGGGCGTGCCAACAATATTGCTCCTCCCTATGATCACACAATGCATGCCTGCAGTGTCTATCTTATAGTATTCCAGCATCAGCATGATACCGTAGGGTGTTGCAGGGAGAAATGTCGGTTGTCCCAGCAGCATCTTACCGAGCGATATCGGATGAAACCCGTCCACATCCTTTGCGGGGCTTATTGCATTGATCACCGAGTCTCCGGATATATGCGCAGGCAGGGGCAATTGCACTAATATGCCGTCTATGTTTTCGTCATTATTCAGCCGCTCTACTTCGCTGATCAGGAATGCCTCGGTAATATCCTTTTCAAAACGCAGCAAGGTTGAGTCAAATCCTAACTCATCGCAATGTTTCACTTTTGAGCCTACGTAGGCTTCGCTTGCAGGGTTGTTACCTACCAATATAGCGGCCAGGTGCGGTTTCTTGCCGCCTGCCGCCTGGAAGTCAATTACTTCCTGTTTTATCTGCTCCTTGATATGGGCAGACACTAATACGCCATCCAGAATTTGCATGCCACAAATATAAACATTTGCCCGTTTGGAACCGGTATGCACATCTTAAAAAAAAACGCCCGGAAGTTCCGGGCGCCAAATGATTTACTGATCGAAGAAAAGGTTGTCAGGCTCTTTGCGCGTAATATAAAACTTTGCAGCAATAGACATGATGGTAAACACTCCCGTATGCTTATGACCTGCATATGGCGGACTGTAACCATCTATATAATCTGACTGGCAGTCATTAAGCTGGAAATTAGCATTGAATACAAAGCCATTGTGAAAGAACAGGAATTGCCTTACACGGTAATTATAACCCACATTGAACGGAAAATACAAAGCCATTGTATTTTTTTGGATCACGGGGTTATCCACTAGCGTTGTAGTGTGATACATAGTTGTGATATCCCAGTTGGCTATGCGTTTTATATTATTATTGATCACACCAAGGCCAACACCACCATAGATACCTCCAAAAATGCGTTTGACTATATTATCGTTATAATTCCTGTCGTAAATATAGAACAGGCCGCCCAGCGATATATTCACGTGCTCATCAAGCGACGTGAAATGGTTAAAGCTGAACAAATGGTTCTTTGGCCACCTGCTGGAAAGGTCCCCAACAGTGATCTGTATGCCTATGGTAAGGAACTGCGCCAGGTTTTTTTCAACGTAGGCAATATAAGCAGGCTGTGGGTTTGATATAGGCAGGTTTGCATACATCTTGGTAGATCCCAGCCCGAAGCCCATGCTGTAGTCCCGCCCGTTATACCTGTATTTCGCTTCTTCTTCTTCTTCCGCAGTCAGTCTCGGACGCAAACCTTCCTCATCATCAGCCCGTAACTGCGCAAACGCAGGCAGGCTGGCAATAAAGCACACAGCTAACAGAAGAATAAATTTATTTTTCACAGGCTATAAAGATAGGGCAAATATACAAGATTTTGGGATAGGGAAAGTTGCGTTCGTTACCCAGGTTCAGAGAATATAATATTTTTACGAATGCGTCCGGTCGGCAAATCCTAATGAGCCGAATAAATCGTTTATTCGGCTCATGTTTATCATTATTTTGAGCCGAATAAGTACTATATTCGGCTCATGAAATATAATTGGCAACAAAAAGATTGGCCTGTTTTTACTTTCGACCTTCAGGAAATAGATGATACTCTTTTCACTTTCGCAGAGGAAACCGGGCGCACTGGCGGTATGTTAAATGCGATGTCTGAAGACCTGCAAATGGAAACAGTGATTAATACAATGGTTGCAGAAGCAATAAAAACCTCTGAAATTGAGGGGGAATATCTCAACAGGGAAGATGTTGTTTCATCTATTCGCAATAATCTCGGCCTCAATAAAAAACCGGATACGATCAGAGACAAGAAAGCGCGCGGTGTTGGGCAACTTATGGTTGATGTCAGAGAAAGCTTCCCCGAACCATTAACACAGGAGAAATTATTTTTATGGCATGAAATGCTGATGGCGGATGATAGATATATACAGATTGGGAAATGGCGGACACACCAGGAACCTATGCAGGTTATTTCAGGTGCAATGAGCAAAGAGAAAATTCATTTTGAAGCTCCACCTTCTGCACAGGTTCCCGCAGAAATGACCAGATTTATATCCTGGTTTAATAATACAGCGCCGGGTGGAATAAATGAAATTAAAAAGGCACCTGTGAGGGCCGCCATAGCACATTTGTATTTCGAATCCATTCATCCTTTTGAAGATGGCAATGGGAGAATAGGACGCGCAATTGCCGAGAAAGCATTGTCACAAACATTGGGGCGGCCTGTGCTGCTGAGTCTTTCGAGAACAATAGAGAAGGATAAGAAATCTTATTATGGTGCCCTGGAAAGAGCCCAGCAAGATAATCAGATCACAAAATGGATAAAGTACTTCGTTGATACTACCCTTGCTGCGCAAAAACAGGCTGGAGAACTAATAGAATTCATTCTCAGGAAAGCCAAATTCTTTGACCGCTTCAAAAATGAATTGAACGAACGGCAATTAAAGGTCATAAAAAGAATGATGGATGCGGGACCTGAGGGTTTTAAAGGAGGTATGAACGCCAACAAGTATATCTCCCTCACCAAAGTATCTAAAGCCACTGCAACCCGGGACCTCCAACATTTGTCTGACACCGGTGCAGTACTTGTTCAGGGCGGCGGCAGGAGTACCCGTTATATTCTTAGTATGGACATTTAATTTTGCGCCCCGAATACTGGCATCCCGAACCTACTACTTTATGTTTAAGGGCGCTCCTTTCCTATAGATCACATTCGCCGGTACATCCGGGTCGGTTCTGCCTTCGCACAGGTTAAAGCCATTTCTTTCCAGCAGTTTTTTGGAGGCTGTATTGTCGCGGTGGGTAAATGCATCTATTGCAGATAGCTTTAGAATGTTGAAGCTATATTCAGATATGGCAGCCAACGATTCCTGCATATAGCCCTTGCCGTGGTGTTGCGGCAGCATTTCATAACCGATCTCGGCAACGCCATCACCGGAGAAATTCCACAGGCAGATGGTACCCAATAGCTCTTGTTCACCTTTCAGGCTAAGTACCCAATAGTAAGTACTATTGTCTGCATATCCTTTCCTGATCCTTTCTATAAAAGCACTGGCCTCGCTGATGTGCTGCGGTACCGGCCTGTCAATATACCTGCATACGGTCTCATTGGAGCGCAGTGCAAATATCGCCTGGAGGTCTTCATCTTTCAGCTCGCGAAGCACTAGCCGGGGTGTTGTGAGGTTTTCAGATGGAAGCATGATATGAAGGTATGGTTTTAGGGCGAAAAAGAGAGCCCAGCGAGGGAGCTGGGTGTGGTGAGGGTATCCCACCTTGTTCCATCCATTTTGCGAAAGCGAAAAAGAGTAACTAATTTGAGGGATATAAAAACCAACGATTCATATGAGAAAGCTGATCTTCGGAATCAACCTTACTATAGATGGCTGCTGCGATCACACTAAAGGTATTAGTGATGAAGAGATACATGAATATTTTGCGCAACTCATGCAGGATGCTGACACTTTGGTCTATGGACGTAAAACCTATGGATTGATGGTTCCTTTCTGGCCCGATCTTGCGAAAAGCCAATCCGGACCGACAAGATCAATAAACGAATTTGCAAAGGCATTTGACGCTGTTGACAAAATTGTTGTTTTCTCACGAACACTGCAGCGCGTTGAAGGAGATAAAACAAGAATTGTTCGCTCGAACCTCCGGGAGGAAATACTTAAGTTGAAACAGGAACCAGGCGGGAATATTTTAACCGGTGGTGTAGACATTCCTTCACAACTCATAGAGCTCGGCCTGGTTGATGAATATTATTTTGTCATCCAGCCAATACTTGTAGGAGAAGGGAGGCGATTTTTAGATAGTGTTACTTTACAGGAGAGATTACAATTGAAACTTGTTGAGTCAAAGATTTTTAAGTCGGGATGCGTTGCGCTTCGCTACGTGAAATAGCGAAAGATAACTGTGAGGTGTTCCTGTTCCAGATGTCGCTTGAACGAGATATGAAATCACGCCGCTTCACCCGCTCCTATGGAGAGGGCCGGGAGAGGTCTATTAATAAGGCTTCCCATTAAACGTATGGGTGCAGCAGGTGCATGATTTGGCTGGCGCTTCGGCAGCTTCGTCCGCCCTGGTAAGTAACCCGTCCTTCACGGTCAGTTTTGAGTAATAGGAATGCTCGCCTATTCTTACCACCCCATCATCATTGTTTTCTAAATTCAGGTCCACCAGCCAGAATACCGGCTCTTGTTTATCCAGTCGGCTAACGGCTTCTGAGAATACGTCATCCCAGTTTTGGCCCACTTTGGATAATAGAAATCTAAACAATGGCGTATAGTCGTAACCCGCTCTCGTTCTATGTATCGATTTGTGAGTAGCTTCAAAGTTATTCATCGCCTTACTGTTACGTTCATAGCGATACTCACCTCCCGGGGCATTGTGGTGAAAGCCCCGTGCCACCTTATTGTACTTGCGGTATAATGGTTCTTTATGCCCCTTCATATGGATAACGCAAATATAGCAACCTTTGGTTCGAACCGCGCGGCACATAGTTGTTCATAAAGCTAAAAAGCAATAGAATACAAATCGAACAGAAGGGGTGAAGAACACACCGCCTTTGCTCATTTTCCATAGATAGCGGGATACGGAATCCGGTGCCTGCCCAATTCAATCATACGAAGAAAAAATCGTAACTTTATAACATGGATATTAAGGCACTTCTCGTATCAGATAAAGACGTATTAGGCGGTCAACACGTTTTCGCGGGAACTCGTGTCCCGGTGGAAGCGCTTTTTGACCACCTTGAAGCGGGAGTTTCACTCGATGAGTTCTTAGATGACTTCCCAACAGTGTCTCGGGAGCAGGCAATCGCTATACTGGACATTGCAAACAAGGTTATGAATTCAACAAACCTGGAGCAACTTTATGCGGCTGTTGCTTGATGAAAACCTGCCCAAGCGGCTAAAGAACGATTTTCCCGGACACGAAGTTTTCATTGTACGTGATAAGGGATGGAATGGGATTAAAAATGGTGAGTTGCTGCGTCTGATGGTTGCGGATGGATTTGATGCGTTGCTAACATTTGATAAGAACATGCAACACCAGCAAAATTTCTCAAAATACACGATCGCTGTTTTTGTACTCAACGCATCCATCAATACTTACGGTGAACTAACGAGGTTATCTCCTAAGATCCGCGAGTATCTCAATCAAAAAGTTATTCCCCCCGGCCCGGTAGTAATAAAAGACAACGAAATAATCTAGTACGCAGGATAGCATTTTCAACGTGTTTCCCAAGCTAAAATATCGTTCGGTGCACTCCTGTGAAAAGAAAAAGCGCTTGCGGTTTCAAACCGCAAGCGCCCGAAAGTTCCTGAAAATTTTAATTGCGTTTTGTAACTCTTGCCAGGGCCGGTAAGACCACATCCCGTGTTGCATAAGAGAGTACGAGACAAATTGCCATCACCGCTGCTGCGTAGCCAATAGTTTGAATCTGCATGTTTTTTACTTTTTAGTGTTTAGTTTTTTTTGACGAAAACAATATTAACAAAGACAAAGTCTCAAAAAGAGGTCATGGGGTAAAGCAATTAATTTTTGGGGTGAAATTTTATTGTAAATTTCACCGTCCTGCTTTCTATTTCACGTTACCCCTTCCTCTCTGCACTCATCATCCCCATTTTCCGCAGCAGCCTCCTGTTCTCCCTTTTATGTATCAGGTTGTAAGAAATAGCATAGATCACCGGCAGTATCAGTAGTGTGAGTATCGTAGATGTGATCAGTCCGCCTATCACCACTATCGCCAGTGGCTTTTGAGTTTCCGATCCTATTCCCGTGCTCATTGCCGCCGGCAACAAACCGATCGCTGCCATCAGCGCCGTCATCACCACTGGTCGTATGCGCGAGTGTACACCCTGTTCTATCGCTTTATGAATGGTCATTTTCAGGTCCAGGTTCTTGCGGAATACACTGATAAGTATCACGCCGTTCTGTATACACACACCAAACAGCGCAATGAAACCAATGCCAGCGCTGATACTAAAGTTGATGCGCGTAAGATGCAGCGCCAGGATGCCGCCTATCAACGCAAAAGGCACATTCAGTATCGTGAGTACGGAATCTTTCACATTGCCATAGGTAATGAACAGGATCAGGAATATAGCCAGCAGGCACAGTGGCACCACATTAGCCAATGTGTTGGACGCCCTCACCTGGTTTTCAAATTCACCGTTCCATGTCACACTGTAACCCTTGGGTAATTTTAGAACTTTATTTACCTGTGCCTGTGCATCTTTTATGGTGCTGCCCAGGTCGCGCCCGCGGTTGGAGAATTTCACGGCTATATGACGTGTGTTATTATCCCTGAAGATGAAGGCCGGGCCAGTGAGCTTTCTTATCGTTGCTATTTCGCTGATCGGTATCCTTGTACCATCTTGTGTGGGTACGCGCAGTTGTTCTATCTTTTCCTGTGTGTTCCGTGAGTCTTCGCTGTACCTGATACGCACATCAAATTTTCGCTCGCCTTCATAAAGCTCTGTAGCTGCCTTACCTCCCAGTGCCATCTCGATCACAGAGTTGGCATCTGCTATATTCACGCCATACAGTGCCATCTTCTGCTGGTCCAGCTCTATCCTGAATTCCGGTTGACCGAGGTTGCGGAGCACTCCCAGGTCATCCACGCCGTTTATGTTTTTAAGCACACCTTTCACCACATTGGCCAGCGAGTCCAGCATTTTAAAATCCGGCCCGAATATCTTCACCGCCAGAGATGCATTAACTCCGGCTACCGCTTCTTCCACATTGTCTCTTATGGGTTGTGAATAGTTCAGGTTGCAGCCCGGTATTTTTTTTAGCTGCTGGTCCATGTTGTCTATCAGCATATCTTCCGTCAGTCCTTTTCGCCATTCTTCTTTTGGCTTCAGGTCCACCTGTATCTGTACATTGAAGAAGCCCTTAGGGTCGGTACCGTCATTGGTTCTTCCTATCTGTGAGAGTGTTTGTCTTACCTCAGGGAACTTGCTCAGTATCTGGATCATCTTATCACTGCCAATCTTAGCCTCAGCAAGGCTGATGCTCATAGGTAATTCGGCCTCCACCCACAAAGCGCCTTCATTTAATTCAGGGAGGAACTCGGTTCCTAAAAATCTCATCGAAAAGAACGTCACAACCATGATCAGCACCGCTGTGATCAGGCTCGCTCTCTGGTGCTTGTACACCCACCGGAAACCCATCATAATATATTTCTCAAAAAAGCCGACCACGGGATTGTGCTTTTCTCTCACATTTTTGCGCAGCAGGATACTGGATAGCGCGGGCACAAGTGTGAGCGTATAGATCAATGCGCCCAGCAATGCAAAACCCAGTGTATAAGCAAGCGGAGAGAACATCTTTCCTTCCACTTTCTGAAATGCGAATATGGGTATAAGGCAAGTGAGGATGATCACCTTGGCAAAGAATATAGCCTTACCCATCTCCGTACCCACATTCTTGAACAGGCCAAGTTTTGCCAGCTTATTGAATTTCTCCATGCCTACTTCCTTTGCCTTGTGATCCAGGGCAACAAAGATGCCCTCCACCATCACCACAGCGCCGTCTATAATGATACCGAAGTCAACCGCCCCCATGCTCAGCAGGTTTGCCGACATACCCTTAAGGCGCATCAGCATAAATGCAAACAACAGCGCCAGCGGCACAATGATCCCCACGGTTAGTGTCGTGCGCCAATCAGCCATAAAGATCAGCACGATCAACGTCACCAGCACAATTCCTTCGATGAGGTTATGCATCACAGTGTGGGTGGCATAGTCCATAAGATTGGTACGGTCATAGAATGTTTTTATGCGCACACCTCGTGGCAATATATTGTCGTTCAGGTCTTTTACTTTATCCTGTATCCGTTTTAGTACTTCCGCCGGGTTCTCGCCCTTCCGCATCACTATGATCCCCTCTATGACATCGTCTTCCTTATCCCGGGACACCCAGCCCAGCCTGGGCTTGCCGGCCTCTTTCACCTCACCCACCTGTTTCACAAGTATGGGCACATTATTGATCTTTGTGATGATGATATTCTCTATTTCGCTGGTATTGTTAAGGATACCAATACCCCTCACCACATATGCCTGTCCATTGCTTTCCAGCACATCCCCGCCTACATTGATATTGCTTTTTGATACTGCTGTATAAACATCCAGAGATGTCAGTCCATACTTCAGTAACAGGTTTGGGTCCACACTTATTTCATAGGCTTTTTCCTGTCCGCCAAAGCTGTTCACATCGGCCACCCCCGGCACCGATTTGAATTGCCGGTCAAGCACCCAGCTCTGTATCGCGGTCAGCTCACGGATGTTCCTGGTATTGCTGTGCAAGGTATACCGGTAGATCTCACCCGTTGGTCCGTAGGGTGGTTCCACTTCGGGCTTCACGCCATCGGGCAGGTCGGCGCCGCCAAGTCTGCTCAGCACCTGCTGGCGTGCAAACGCATCATCCACATTGTCATCGAATATGATGCGGATGTAACTAAGCCCGAATGAGGATGTGGATCGCAAACTTGTTTTGCTCTGCACAGAATTAAGTGCGGTCTCCATGGGTATCGAAACAAACTTCTCCACCTCCTCTGCACTGCGCCCCGGCCACTGCGCTATGATGATGATCTGTGTATTGGTTACGTCCGGGAATGTTTCTATCGGAGTGTGCTTGTAACTCACGAATCCTATTACTGCAAGCACCGCGGTCAGAAAGAAGACCAGGTACCTGTGCCTTAAGGAAAAGTGAATGATTGCCTTTATGAATTTGTTCATTGATGTTGAATTGTTACTTGCTGGTTACACAATGCTTAAGATTGAGACCCTAACCCTGTTTGGAATTAGTCCCGATGACGATCGGTCTCTTTTGGAATTATTTCTTAGGAATTTCATTTTAGAATATTCCGTTGTTACTCATTCAACAGCTGGTTGAAAATGAACAACTGATTCTTAGTTATCAGCAGCTGGCCCGGCTTTAGCCCTGTTCTTACAAATGTTCGTTCGCCTACAGTTTTGATGATTTCCACCTCAGCAATGCGCATATCCTCGGCACTGCTGTAGACCACAACATAGTTCTTGCCTTCCTGCGATACCAGCGCCGCGGTGGGGATGCATATGGCATTGCTGCCTTCCTTATTGCTTACCACTACCTTGGCAAACATGTCGGGCTTCAGCAGCATATCCTTGTTGTCCAGGTTTATGCGCACCTTCATTACCTTACTTTGCGGGTCCAGCACCTGGCTTATCTTATCTATCTTACCCGTAAATGTCTTATCGGGATAAGAAATAGGCACCACCTTCACCTCGTAACCCTCATGTATCTTGGGTATGTCTGCTTCATAAACACTTGCATATACCCAGATGTTCTTCAGATCAGATATGGTAAACAGATTATCGCCCATATCTGGCCGTATAAACGCTCCCGTGGTCACTTTCTTTTCCACTATGTAGCCATCTATTGGTGCGGTCACCACATACTGGCCTCCTTCGCTGGATTTTCCGCCACCATTAATATTTATTACAGATTGCACTTTGTTGCGTGCAGCCACTGCCTTGTCATAGTTTTGTTTTGCTTCATTAAATTCTTTCTCGCTGCTGATACCACTTTTATAGAGCGATCCCACATTGTCCATATGGCGTTTTGCAATAGAAACATCGGCCGTGGCGCTGGCAAGATCGTTATAGTTACCCGCCACATCTGCGCTGTGAATGACTGCCAGCACTTGCCCCCGGCTCACCTTATCTCCCAGTGAACCCCTGGCTTCTATCACCTGGCCACTGCTGCGCGGGAAGATCTTCACCACATTATTGTCATTAAACGCCACCACACCGCTCAGCGATAATTCATCATCTACATTGCAGTCTTTTACAGTATCTATCTGCACCATATTGCGCATAGTATCGCTCAATACGAACTTCTTGTTTGCCTCTACCGCCGGCTCCTTGCGCTCGCATGAGGCAAAAAGAGAACAGCCCATAAGCGCTGTCATTATTATTTGTTTCAGTTTCATTCTAAATATTTTTTTGACCGTTAATTTTTTTGTTTGCCCTACTCTATCACTTATCACTTATCACTTACTGTATCATATCCACCCCAACCACATCATTCACTTCTTCTTTAGCAAGTCGCAGGTTTAACGTTTGCTGAAGTTGCTTTTCCCGTATATCCTGGTAATCCTTGAAATACTCCAGGAACTCGATCATACTTATCTGCCGGTTGTTGTAGCTCTCTATGATGTTCTTCTGCAACCGGTAATAGTCCTGGTAGAAATTGGAGTTGCTTTTCGAACTCAGTTGGATGGAGTACAGTAGCTTCTGGTATACATTCATCACATCATTTTGCAGCTTCTGATCTGCCTGCTGCACCAGCGCCTCCTCCTGCTTCACCCGGAAGCGGCTCGATTTGATGTTCCCCTGGTTCCGGTCCCACAAATTCAGCGGCAGCGAAATTGCAAGCCCATAATAGTTCGGGGCATAATTGGAGTTCTGGTCAAACTCCGGCCCAAGGGTCAGGTCCGGATACGCCAGCGCTTTTTGCAACCGGTAGTTCTGCTGGTTGTATTGCAACTGGTGTACCTCCTGCTGGTAGTCCGTGTTATTGCGCTTTGCGGAATCAACGAGCTGTAGCAGCGTCACCTGCGGTGTTTCAGCGCTTTCAGAGTCGGGTAGTAGGGGCTGTATAAATTTGTTCCCTGTTATTTGTAAGATTGTTTTCAATTCGCTCTGGGCATCATTCATGGCCTTAGCATTATCGGTCATATCCTGCTGCAGGCTTATAATGAGGGCCTGTACCCGCAGGTATTCCTTCTTTGCAATGTTGCCGGCCTGCAGTTCCTGTCCCTGTGCACTCAGCAAGCGGTTCAGGCGTTGCATATTCTCAGTGTACAAATGGGCATTTCCCTGTAGTTGTGCTATGGTACAATAGTCTTTATACAAAGTCGCCCTCAGGTTGCGTAGCAGGCTTTTGAACTGCCATTCGGCCAGGTCCACATTTGTCCGCGCCAGGTCTATCTGCCGGCCCCGCTTGCCCGCGGTCTTTATCAGCTGCTGAATCTGCACGTATACCTGGCCCTCGGGGTTCCCATTCGCGCTGGTACCGTGCACGAAGAACCCTGATTTGGAATGCACATCAGGGTCGGTATGCGAGTATACGTTCTGGTCAGTGTTCAGTATGGGATTATCCCACTTCCTGGCCTGCTCCACCAGCGCCTGGCTCGACTGTATATTGTAGTGCTCAGCCAGCAGCAGTAGATTATTGTCAAGGAACATTTTCTCGGCCTGCCTGAAGTCCAGCCGCAGGGTATCTGCCTGTGGCAACAGGTTTTGTTCCTGTGCACAGGAAACATTTGTTTGCAAAAGGCATACACAGCCAACGGCGTATATACCTTTTGCAAGCTTCTTATAAAGCATGCAATTAGTTTTGAGATGAGTATTTTGATTACCGAAGATCAGGGTGCCCTAGCAGGCCTTCGGAGGGGGAGGATTTATTTCCTCATAAAATAGGTAGACATAATCTTCCGCAAGCGGGAAGTCGTATACAACATGGTTGTACGGGTGATAAACGTAAGTGCTTTTGGAGGGCAGGATCACTTCATAAGAAATAAAACTCGGTGCCTTTGTCTTGCGACTGTGGTTGTGCTGCGATGATGAGAAAACCTTTTCTGCGGATGTTTTCTCCACGGTCTTCGTGCTCTTTGAGAACACCGCCAGGCAGGAGGAATGCGGGTTGAAGTGCATCTCAGACAGGTGGTCAGGCTGGTTACTTAGTAAGTAACCACACAGTATGGCTATGATGCCAAGTACCTGTACAGTGTATATCTGCGTCTTCATCAATGCCCTATACGTGTTGCAAACTTAGCGATAGAAAAAATAAAATTCTGTTAATCCTTAGCCTGATGAAATCAACTTTTAGTTACCAGCGCCGAAAATGCCATTGCCTTGTAATATGAAAGGCAAAAAACGCATAAATTTGTAAAAAGCGATTTTATGAATTCTGCAGCAACCAAAGAAATGCGTAAGGAGGTGAAGAGATATATCGATAAAGCCGACGATAAAATGGTGAAGATGCTCTATGCGATGATTGAGGTGGAGCAGGAAGATGACTGGTGGGATAAGTTACCCAAAAAAGTACAGACCGAAATTGACGACGCAATTGCTGAACTGGACAATGGTAAGGGTATGTCGCATGAAAATGTGGTAAAAAAGTATAGCAAATGGTTCACAAGATAGTATGGTCAGCGTTGGCTGTAAAGACTTATGTGGACAACATAGAATACCTGGAGAAAGAGTGGTCTGAAAAAGAGGTCGTAAACTTTATTGCCGCCGTTAAACGCAAACTACTGTCACTATCGCTTCAGCCACGGTTAGGTGTTACAACAAATAAGCGGGCTAATATCCGCAAAACAATAGTTAATAAGCGCATCTTACTTATATACAGGCACAAACCTCAGAAGAAGGAAATTGAATTGATCCGTTTTTTCAATACATATCAATATCCGGTTTGGTAGCACACGGATTAGTCCCCGCTCCGCCTCCTTCGCCACTAACTTTGCGTACTTTGCGGTTAATTCCTAACGCATCCTTCATATGCTCGTAAAAGACATCATATCCGCCATAGAAGCCGTGGCCCCAACAGTTTACCAGGAAAGCTACGACAACACCGGCCTGCAGGTAGGCAATCCCGATGCCGAAGTAACCGGCGTGCTCATCTCGCTGGATGTTACTGAGGCCTTGCTCGATGAGGCCCTGCAGCGCGGCTGCAACATGGTGGTGGCTCACCACCCTGTCATCTTCTCGGGTATAAAGAAGCTGGTGGGGCGCAACTATGTGGAGCGCATCGTGCACAAGGCCATTAAGAACGACATCGCCATCTATGCCGCCCACACCAACCTCGACAATATGCTCCTCGGCGGCGTGAACGCCAAAATAGCCGAGAAGCTGGGCCTTGTCAACACCGCCATCCTTGATCCCAAGCCAGGCACACTCAGCAAGCTCTACACTTACGCCCCTATCGATATTGCCGACAAGGTGCGCGACGCCCTCTTTGCCGCCGGCGCCGGCCAGGTAGGCAACTACTCCGAGAGCAGCTTCAACACCCCCGGCACCGGCACCTTCCGGCCAGGCGTGGGCACCAACCCCGCCATAGGCGCCCCAGGTGGCGAGCGGGAGCGGGTAGAAGAGGTGAAAATAGAGGTGCTCGTAGAGAAGCACAGCGAGGGCAGGGTACTTAAGGCGCTGTTTGCCAGCCATATATACGAGGAGGTAGCCTACGAGCTCATCCCCCTCAGCAATGCCAACCAGCACATAGGGGCCGGTATGGTGGGCATGCTCCCCACGCCTATGCCCGAGCTAGACTTCCTGGCCTTTGTGAAGCAACAAATGAAGACAGATTGCATACGTCACACCGCCTTGCGGGGCAAAATGATAGAGAAAGTGGCATTTTGCGGTGGCTCGGGTAGCTTTTTGCTGCCGCATGCCCTGCGTGCCGGGGCCGATATCTTCATCACCGGCGACTACAAATACCACCAGTTTTTCGACGCAGAAGGGAAAATTATAATAGCTGACATCGGCCATTACGAGAGCGAACAGTTCACCTCTGAAATATTTAGGGCTGTTCTTAACGAAAAATTCCCTACATTTGCAATCCTTTTATCAAATATAAATACCAATCCTGTAAAATATTTTTGCTAATGGCTACTGTAAAAGACTTTTCGGTTGAAGAAAAACTGACCGCTGTCCTCGCGCTCCAGAAGATCGATTCTAAGATAGACGAGATCCGGACCATGAAGGGCGAACTGCCGATGGAGGTGAAAGATCTTGAAGACGAGATCGAAGGCCTGCAGACGCGTATCAACAACATTGATGCGGAGATCAACAGTATCAACACCTTTATCGATAACAAGACCACTGCCAAGAAAGACGCGCAGGCCCTGATAAAGAAATACGAGAAGCAGCAGGACAACGTAAAGAACAACCGTGAGTTTGAAGCCATCAACAAAGAAATGGAGATGCAGGAACTCGAGGTGAAGCTGAACGAAAAGCATGTGAAAGACGCTACTTACGAGCAGAAGGACCGCATGAATGCCCGCATCAAAACCGAAGAGAAGATCGCTGACGTTGAGAGCGCGCTGAAGATCAAACGCAAAGAACTCGAAAAGATAACTGCCGATACCGAGAAGGAAGAAAAACTGCTTTCTGCAAAATCGGATGAGGCTAAGGAAAAGGTGGACCCACGCCTGCTCTCTGCTTACGACCGCATACGCACCAGCTACCGCAACGGCCTGGCTGTAGTGCCGATCGTGCGTGATAGCTGCGGTGGTTGCTTCAATGTAATACCTCCACAGCGCCAGAGCGAAATACGCCAGCACAAAAAGATCATCGTTTGTGAACATTGCGGCCGCATACTTGTGGACAGCGATATGAACGATAAACTGAACGCTGCTAAATAGATCAGCCCTTCGCGAGTTTCACTCCTTCACTGGCGTGAATGCTCAGGATGACATCACATAAATTATTTCGCCTCAAACCGCTGGTTTGGGGCGATTTTTTTTGCTGGTGTTTTCGGTGTTTCCGCAGCCGTTGTGGGTAGTACACCGGGTGAATGTCCCATTTTTAATAAATAAAAAAGTGGGGTAATGGGGCATTTTGTTTTGCTGTTGATTCGCTGCAATCCTTTGCTGCGGCTGATTTCGGCGATATTATTATAAATATTCCGCATTTCCCACTTTTACCCAGCCGGGGCATCCTCCGGCATTTCACCATACCCTGGTGCGCCCTTCATTATCTGACCCTCGTTACCTTACTTTTCTTTTGCTTCGCCAAAAGAAAAGTAACAAAAGAAAAGGCGACTTTTTTTGAATCGCTCCGCGCAAAAAAAGATAGCTCTACTCTGTGGTTGTGGGGGAACACTATTTGGCCCCGCAGTACATGCGGCCCGATTGGGCTGCAGAACAAAAATTGAGGGCGTGTTTAGTCTACCATTTGGCAATGTCCCATATTTTGAAAATAAAAAGCAGTGAAATGGGGCACTTTATTTTTTTAGATGTTTCGCTGAAACCTTTTACTGTGGCTGATTTCGGCGATATTATTATAAATATTCTGCATTTCCCACTTTTACCCAGCCGGGGCATCCTCTGGCATTTCACCATACCCTGGTGCGCCCTTCATTATCTGACCCTCGTTATCTTACTTTTCTTTTGCTTCGCCAAAAGAAAAGTAACAAAAGAAAAGGCGACTTTTTTTGAATCGCTCCGCGGAAAAAAAGATAGCTCTACTCTGTGGTTGTGGGGGAACACTATTTGGCCCCGCAGTACATGCGGCCCGATTGGGCTGAAGTACAATAATTGGGGGCGTGTTTAGCGTTTACAGACCGGAAATGTCCCATTTTCTGAAAAATAAAAAAACGGGTAGTTTGGGACATTTCATTTTTGGCCATTTTATGTAACCCTTTACTGTGGCTGATTTCGTCGATATTATGATAGATATTTCACATTTCTCATCGTACCCCAATCGTACCCCAAAATGCCCCATTGTCAGTTTTCAGTTGGTAGTTGGAAATCCAAAAAAATCGCAAAGTAACAGGGAAGCGCCGCCTCCTCGCTCAGGTTTTGCGGGCGAAGAAAAACGGTCTTTTACGGCACAAAGGTCTGTAGAAAATGAATACGCTCCAAGACGAAGAATCTATTGTGGGTTTGTTAAAAACTATGATGCGGAAACATGTTATTGCCCCGCTAGGGGCTACCGCTTTGTAGCATTATGTGGATCCCCCATATTACGGCGCCCCACTTCGGCAAGCTCAGTGCAGGCTGTAGCGGGCGCCACCTATTCGCGAGGGATTGGCGTGCGCACGGGTGTGGGACGCCCGGGAGTCGTGATCACTCCAGCTGGCGCACAGGTGTGGCACATTCTGGAAATGTGCCACACCGGCTATTCTGTCCAGTAGTCGGCGAGGAGTTCGGCTTGTTTGAGGACGGTATCGATGGCTTTTTGCTGCATGTCGGGTGGGTAGCCGTACCTGGTGAGGGTGCGGCGGACGAGGACCATGAGTTTGGCACGGGCACTTTCGCGGATGGTCCAATCGATGGTGGCGTTGCTTCTTATTTTTTCTGCAATCTCTCTTGCTATAAATCTTAACTGTTCGTCACCCAGCACTTTTACTGCACTGTCGTTTACTTCGAGGGCATCATAAAATGCGAGCTCATCAATGGTAAGGTTTAGATCAATACCGCGCTTGTCAGCGTCTTTTACCGCTTTAGCGAGATCGAGCAGATGCTGGATGACTTCGGCGGTTGTGATGAGGTTGTTCTGATATTTTTTGATCGCTGCTTCGAGCATTTCGAGCAGGGCGCGGCTTTGTACAATATTGGTTCTTGCACGGTTCTTTATTTCGTCATTGAGTATTTTTTTGAGGAGCTCAAAAGCAAGGTTTTTGTGCTTCATGTCTTTGACTTCCATCAAAAACTCTTCTGACAATATGGATAGTTCCGGCTTCTGGATACCTGCGGCATCGAAAATATCTATTATGCCGTCGCTGGTAACGGCACTATCGATTATCTGCTTTATGGTGGATTCGATCTGGGCATCGGAACGGCCGCCACCTGTGCCTTCAAACTTTACCAGCCGTGCTTTCACTGCCTGAAAGAAGGCGATATCATCCTGTATTTTTATTGCGTCCTCATGCGGGACGCTGAGTGCGAATGACTGGCTAAGTAGTGTGACCTCGCGAATGAAGCGCTCCTTGCCATCCTGCAAGCCGAGGATGTGTTCTTCGGCCTGTAGTATGATGGATAGTTTTTCGCGCGGCTCTACGTGGAAGAAGCGGCGGTAGTTGAATTTAAGGCTGCCTTCGTAGTAGGCTTCCGGCTCCTCAACCAATATGTCTTCTTGTGTGCGGCTTTGTTCGTTGAACATTTGCCGCACTACTTCAAACTTTTCGAGCATGAGGGCGACCGCCTGCGCCTGTGTTTCGGTGGGCGTGCCTTTGCCGCCTGCATCGGAATAAAAAGACAGGGCCTCTTTAAGATCGGACGCTATGCCGAGGTAATCGACTACGTTGCCGCCGGGCTTGTCTCCAAAAACGCGGTTGACCCGAGCGATGGCCTGCATTAGGTTGTGGCCGCGCATGGGCTTATCGATGTACAGCGTATTAAGACAAGGGGCATCGAAGCCGGTAAGCCACATATCGCGAACAATGACCAACCGCAGAGGATCGGACTGGTCTTTCATTCGCAATGCGAGATTCTTTCGTTGTGTTTTGGTGGTGTGGTGCTTTGCAATAACGGGACCATCATCGCTGGTGGCGGTCATCACTACTTTGATCATGCCCTTAGCGAGGTCATCATCATGCCAGCCAGGGCGGAGAGCGATGATGGCATTGTATAAATCGACAGCAACCCTGCGGCTGATGGCTACGATCATTGCCTTGCCGTCGAACACTTTTTGCCGCTGCTCGAAGTGATCGACTATATCGGCAGCAAGATTTTGTACCCGCTGCGGAAGGCCGATTATGGCCTCGAGTTTTGTCCATTTTGCTTTTGCGCGTTGCCGATCAGTTACTTCTTCATCTGCTTCCAGTTCGGCATCATGCTCTTCCAGCAACCGCCTGCCTTCTTCTGTTATTTTCACTTTGGCGAGGCGGCTCTCATAGTATATCTTAACGGTGGCACCATCTGCAACGGCCTGCGATATGTCGTAGATGTCTACGTAGTTGCCGAAGACCTGCGGAGTATTTACGTCGGTGCCTTCGATGGGTGTGCCAGTGAAGCCGATGTAAGTGGCTGCAGGCAGGGCATCGCGGAGGTATTTTGCAAAGCCGTAGGCAATGCGCGCGCCTATGACCTCTTTGGTGTCTTTGTCTTTAATGCTTCGTGTTACGGCTTCAAAGCCATACTGGGTACGGTGGGCCTCATCTGCGATTACTACTATGTTGCTGCGATCGGACAGCATATCGTAGACTGCGAGGGCGCCATCGGGTGAGAATTTTTGAATGGTGGTGAAGACGATGCCGCCGCTGGCTACCCTGAGCAATTCTTTGAGGTGCAACCGATCGCGCGCCTGTACGGGCTCCTGGCGCAGCAACTGGCGGGATGCGGCGAAGGTATCGAATAGCTGATCGTCGAGGTCGTTGCGGTCGGTGATGACGAGGATGGTAGGGTTTTGCATCTGCGGCGAAGTAATGAGCTTACCTGCATAGAATACCATGCTCAGGCTTTTGCCACTGCCTTGTGTGTGCCATACTACGCCACCGCGGCGGTCGCCAGAAAGACCCTCACCCAACCCTCTCCCAAAGGGAGAGGGCTTTGGGAGTGCTGCGCACTCCCCGATTTTCTTTGTAAGTTTTTCGAAGAACTGGTCGGGGGTGTTGAGGAGTTCTTCGTTTTGGAACCGGGCGATATGAAAACCAAGTGATCGAAGATTTTCATCGCGAACTTTGTCAATTTTCGCTTGTTCGGGATCGGAATGGACTCCTCCGTCGAACTCTATAACTAATTTTATGTCGTCGCAGTAGAAGTCAGTTATGTATAAACCAATCTGATGTTGCCTTCTGAATTTGAGACCATCATATTGCCGGTTGCGGACCAATTGCCAGAATATTTCTTCTGCTTTAGTTTGATCTTTTCTTAGTTCCCGGGCCTGGGTTACTAAGCCGGAGTATTGGAACCCGCCGCGATAGTGAGGGCCCTCACCCCGGCCCTCTCCCAAGGGGGAGAGGGAGGTGTTGCCGGTGTTGTATTTTCCCTCACCCCAGCCCTCTCCCAAGGGGGAGAGGGAGGTGCTGTGTGAGGTGTAGCCGGTAGCGCGTATTGTTGATTGAACGGCTTTGTTGACGGCGTAGTATTGGTGGTAGGCGGCGAGTTTTTTTTCTTTTTCTATTTGTATCAGGCCGGTTTTGGGGTCGGTCTTTTTTGTTTCTTCGAAGACTATGAAGTTGCGCACGAGATCGAGGAGGGTGGCGGGGTTGAGCATGCCGCGGATCATGGTCTCGATCTGGGGGGCGAAGCGGGAGGCTTCTTTTTTGCCATCAGCGGTCTTCCAGGCCATGTAGCGGGTGAGGCCGGCGGAGACGCTGCCGGCCTTGCACTCGTGGCCATCTGAAATGATGCAGACGGCATTGTAGGTGAAGAGTGATGGTATGGCCTGCTTGTAGGTTTGCAGCTGCTCGTAGGCCTTGCTTAGTGTTGCATTTTCACTGGCTGCATTCTTTAGCTCTATAACCACTAATGGTATGCCGTTGACAAACAGCAGTACATCGGGGCGTTTGTTGTTGTTATTCTCGTGGATGGTATATTGATTGACGACGAGGAACTCATTGTTCTGCGGGTTCTCGAAATCGAAGAGGGCGACCTCGTGGCTGCGCTCGTAGCCATCTAACTGGTAAGGGATCTTGACGGTTTCTACGAGGTAGTTGTGAAAGGTTTCGTTGTTGAACAGCAGAACCGGCGAATAAATATTGATGACTTTTTGAGCGGCCTGGTCCTGAACATGAGCCGGGATATGCGGATTAATCTTTGCTATGGCCGCCTGCAGGCGGCCTTTTAAGATAACCTGCTCAAAAGACTCCCGCTGTGAAAACTCTGCGCCCGGAGCTATAGACAGCCCATGCAGGTATGACCAGCCAAGCTGCTGCAAGGTTTCGATTGCGAGTGTTTCGATGTGATTCTCATTTATCCTGGACATGAACCCTCTATATGGCGCGAATATTCTTCAGTAAATAACTTTCTTTTATTCTTCCATTTTGCAGGTAAACATCCGTTTTGCGAAAGCTTGCAATGCACCTCTGATTGAAAAAAGCAACAGCCATTCCGCTAACTTCTTCCTCTGTTAGTGCGTCACTAATAGCGCCAGTTAATGCGTTGCCCACCTCATCTACGAAATCAAAACGCCATGACTCCAATAATATGCCTTTTAATATTCCCGAAATTTCAACATTAGCTTGCTTAGTTATTGTATTTGCAACGCGCGTGTACGCAACAGATACTTCGTTTATGTTCAGTGAAGACTTCAATGCGCCCGATTCAATTGTAACTCCGGCCTTATCAGCAGATACTATTTGCAAAAATTGTCTAAGCCCACTAATCGTTCTTTGTGAGATATCATTAAATGAAGCGGCAAAATCTTCATCGCTTTTCGCCGCTGACTCTATCAGTCTGACAACATGCGTAAGCGAATCTGAAACCTGCGCCTCGTCAAACAGATTGTCATTTTCCAGCTTTGATAATTCGATACCAAAAGAACCTCGAGGTAATGCGGTCAAAAAAAGTCTAGCATCACCTGCATTTTTTACTTTTCCCCTTGCTCCGACTTTGCCATAACCTCGCTGAGCGAGGTCAGCGCTAACCATTTTCTGAAAGGGTAATATTACCTTGCCAATGAAGCTGGCATCGATGCCTAATGAACCTGATACTGGCCCGCCGGAGAAAAACAACGCAACTTTTGGTTCTTTTCCATCGACTGGTAATGCCTTAAGTTTTTCCTTTAAGTCGTTTATCTTTTGGCTGAAAGCGTGTGTCATAATCGGGTGTCCGCCAATTTGTGCGATTATTTTCTCCGTTTCTAATATCTGCACTTTTATTAGCTCTCGTTGTCTTCTTAGATTCATGGCGCGGGATTTTGAAGATTATGTAATGCAGTTGCGTCATCCGCTGGAGTGTTTAATTCAATTCTCAACATTCCCTTCCAAATGGCATTTCTATTATGCGAAAATAATTGAATCCAATATCGAGACATTTCAACAGTGTTAATGGGCGCATAGCCTGCGTCAAATGGATAATGATCCAATGAATAAGTCTGTTTTGCCAAAATGGGATCGCCGAACTCAGGTAGACCAACTAACAGGGCATCTTGAAATGGTAAATCGTATCCATAGTATATTGTAACAACATCCAAGTCTCTTGGTGCTCGGCCTTCCTGGTTCTCAATGTCTTCTAAGAAACTCCCGTCTAGCCATTGATAACCATCAACTAGTCCTAAATTATTGAGGCGATCACGAAACCGTAGAAAGCCAGTCAAAATTGCAATGCGTTCGGGTGAAGTCGCAAACTTGCTGCACAAATCTATTGTAGTACAAGAGTACGGAGATAACTGACTAATGTCCGTAGGGTCGCCTAAGTGAGGCGGCAGAACCAAGTTGTGATCGAAATTGGGAATCGGCATATTATAGTAATTGACGTAAATATAATAAAATTTATTCCACTGTCTTTTTTGTGTCTTTTATTTAACGTAACTTTTCTATACAGGCGTTTACATTTTTACCCTCACCTCGCCACTCATCAGCTTTGGCAATAAGTTATCGCGGAGTTGGGTGAGGGTGCGGATTTGATTGTTATTAGATTCGACTTTCAAAAATAGCGGCCCAACAGTCTCGTCAAATTCTTTTATTTTATCTTCTCCGTGAAACGGAAATTCAAAATTTCTTAAACTACCAAGCGTAATGTATTCTTGCGTGGAACCACTTGCATTTTCGTAAATGAAATTTTTCCCCAACGGGCTTTTTAGTAACATAAACAGAAATCTTCCAAACCACGGTTTTTGAGATGACTTAAACAAGCCAATATTTTTTACTGCATAAACGGGAGGTTCCGAAACAAAAAATATTAAACCGAGCGTGCCAATCATCGAAAAGAGGATATCCCCTTTATCTACTTTACTTCTTTTATTAATTGCTTCAAAGTCTTCGTCCGAAATCTTATATGCACTGTAAAAATCAATACCGGTTGGTTTTAGGTGTTTAGACGTTATTAGAAATTTGCCCTCTTCTTTTTGTTTGGGTGAGTCATGAGTGCCGTCTCTGACTTCAATAATTTCTGACACTTTTTTGATAGGCCAATCATCAGTGTCCTCCACAAACCACTGCCTGAAAAGCGTTTCTGCTAGGGCTTCTAGGGTCTGGTTTTGGCGGTAGAGGAGATCTATTTTATCATCAAGGCTGGAAAGGATAGTGGCGATGGCGGTTTGTTCTGGTAGTTCAGGTACCGGAATTGGCAATCCTTTTAATACCGATAAGTTTATTAATGGAATAGTTGAACCAGTATCCCTTTGCATAATAGTATCTCTCATGAAAGGAGTATTGAACCAATAGTAGGCAAAAGTTGGTAATACAATATTCTTGTTTAGCCTTACTCTTAGTTGCTTATTGGAAATAATATACTTTGAGTACTTCTCATTGCCTAGTAAAATTCCAACCTGTCCAATGGTTCCTGCTGCAGTGAATATTAAATCATCCCTTTCAGCCCAGGTTCCTAATTCATTTGCCTTGTCGTCGGTTAAATAAACAAAACCATCGTCTATAAATTTTTTCCCAATCTGTAGACTTAAGTTATTCCCCCGAATAACCGGTATTCCCGATGCAACAAAGTACTTGCTACTTATGTTCGATCCAAAAGGCCCAGAAATAATTGCTTTTTTCGGGGATGCTTTTATCTCATCAACTGTCAATACATTCCAGTCGCTTGGAATCTCTCCTAATGCGGTCTCTTTTCTTTGATTCATTTTGACTAAAGAGTATTGATTTTTGAGAGATTGGATTTAATCTTGTTGTTCAGTTCTTCTTCTTCGGCAATTTGTGCTTCCAATTCAGTTTTCAAACTGGCAAATTTTTCTGCAAAATTGAAATCATCTTCTTCATCGGCAAGACCCACATAGCGGCCCGGTGTGAGTGTGTAATTCAGGTCATTTACTTCATCTATTGTTACAGACTTACAGAATCCTTGTACATCATTGTATTCTCCTTCTCCTGTACGCCAATTATGATAGGTGGTGGCAATGAGATTAATGTCCTCATCAGTTAAGGACTTATTTTTCCTGTTTACCAGGTAACCCAGATTGCGGGCGTCTATGAAAAGCATCTGGCGCTTGCGGTGTAATTTCTGCCTACGCAGGAACCAGAGGCAGGCGGGGATCTGGGTATTAAGGAAGAGTTTTGGCGGGAGATTTACAATGCAGTCGATCAGGTCTTTTTCTATTAACGCCTTTCTTATCTCCCCTTCGTTGTTCGAGTTGCTGGTAAGGGAGCCCTTGGAGAGCACAAAGCCTGCCTGGCCGGCGGGGGCGAGGTGGTAGATGAAGTGCTGTATCCAGGCGTAGTTGGCATTGCCGAGTGATGGTGGCAGTTTCTGGCCGAGGACTTCCCATCGGGCATCTTCGCGCAGTAGCTCGCCGCTCCAGTCGCTATCGTTGAAGGGCGGGTTCGCGATGATGTAGTCGGCCTTGAGGTCTTTGTGGGCATCGTTGAGAAAGCTGCCCTCGTTGTTCCACTTTACATTGCTGCTGTCTATGCCACGGATGGCAAGGTTCATGCGGGCAAGGCGCCATGTGGTCTGGTTGCTTTCCTGGCCGTAGATGGATATTCTATCCGAGGGCGATAGTGCGATAGAGCGGAGAGCGGTTTTCCCTTTGGGTTTGTAATGGTCCTGGTGGGACTTTATGAATTTCTCGGATTGTACAAACATGCCGCCGCTGCCGCAGCAGGGGTCGAATACGCGGCCCTCGTAGGGCTCCAACATCTGTACCAGCAGCCGCACAATGCTGGCGGGGGTGTAGAATTGGCCGCCCTGCTTGCCCTCGGCAAGGGCGAACTCGCCGAGGAAGTATTCGTAGACCTGGCCGAGGATGTCTTTGCTCTGCGCTTCTTTGGTGCCTATGGTGGCTGTGCCAATGAGGTTTATGAGTCCGCCGAGGCTTTGCTTATCTAGCTTTTCCTGAGCGTAGACCTTGGGGAGGACACCGCGGAGGGAGATATTATCTTTCTCGATTGCTTCCATGGCGTCGTCTATGTCCTTACCGATGGTGGGGAGGGTGGCGCGGCCCTGTATCCAGCGCCAGCGGGCGGAGGGTGGCACGTAGAACACCTTTTCGGCGATATATTCGTTCTTGTCTTCGGGGTTGGCGCCTTCGTCTTTCTGGGCTACGAGCTTGTCGTACAGTTCTTCGAATGCGTCGGAAATGTATTTAAGAAAGATGAGGCCGAGGGCTACGTGCTTGTACTCGGCGGCGTCCATGTTTTTGCGGAGCTTGTCGGCGGCTTTCCAAAGTTTTTTCTCGAGGGTCTCTTCTGCTTCCTGTTTAGTTGCCTTTGCCATTATTAAATTATGTGTTGCGAAAGGTAGCGAATTGATGGTGAATAAGGTGTAGTGTAGCTAAGGAAAATTTTGGGTGGTGCAGATGATTTGACTTTATCACCCCGGCTTCGGCGAGCGCATATTTTTTGATTTATCACCCCGGCCTGAAGAGCACGCAGAATATTATATTAATCACCCCGGCCTGAAGGCCACCCCTCTTCAAAAAAGAGGGGAGTGTGTGGCCTGCTCTGCGGGATTTACCCATGTTTTGTGAGATTGAGCTAACGCTCGTATTCTAGCGAATACCTGCGTCGCAATGACGTTCGCGAGAAATGGAGAATAGAGCTTGAATGTACAAGCGTGCTATGGCCACGGACGGGGATAGTAGTAATCCAGCTTGGACAACAACTTTATTCAGCTAAGTGCAGATTCTCGGGAGGTTTCTTCGCTGCACTGCGAAATGACGGGCTTTGACTCGGCTTGCTGACAATTTGTAGTTTTTTGCCTACTTTTGCACTCCGAATTGCCCATCCTTCGGCGGGGCTCATCCTTCGACGAAGCTCAGGGAGATTAAGGCTTTTTGAATTTTGACTTTTTAATTTTGAATTTATAATGAAAATACTAGTTTGTATCTGCCCGGTGCCGGACACCACTACCAAGGTTGCGTTTGCGGATAATAATACGCATTTCAGCACGCAGGGGGTAACGTTTATCATCAATCCGTATGACGAATGGTATGGCATTGTAAGGGCGCTGGAACTGAAGGAAGCGGGTGTGGCTACGGATGTGCACCTGGTGACTGTGGGCAAGGCTGATGCCGAGCCGGTGATTCGCAAGGCGCTGGCCCTGGGCGGCGATGAGGCGATACGTATAGACACAGACAGCAACGACACCTACATGGTGGCGGCACAGATAGCGGAATACGCCAAGACTGTGGGCTACGACCTGGTGCTTTGCGGTAAGGAGAGCATAGACTATAACAACGGCAGCGTGGGCGCTATGGTGGCCGAACTGCTGGATATGAACTACATCGGCTTTGCATCGAAAATAGATGTGGCGGGTGGGAGTGTGACTGTGAAGCGGGAGATAGAGGGTGGTGAAGAGACGGACTCGTGCAGCCTGCCGGTGGTGATCAGTTGCCAGAAGGGTGTGGCCGAGGCGCGTATCCCGAATATGCGCGGCATTATGGCGGCACGTACCAAGCCGCTAAAGGTGGTGGCTCCGGCGGCGATAGATGCGCTGAGTGCAATAGTGGCGTATGAGCTGCCCCCGGCAAAGCAGGGCGTGAAGATGATTGCAGCGGAGAATATGGATGAGCTGGTGCAGTTGCTGCATACGGAGGCGAAGGTGATATAAACCTCCCTCGAGCTTCGCTCCTTCGCTGGCGCGAACTCCTGAAGGAGGGGGACGTTGCGCGAGGTCCGGTGTTACTTATATTCGCGATTAAATACCAATCCAAATTCCAAATTACCAATTACAAATTACTATAAAAATGAGCGTACTTGTTTTAGTTGAACACGCGGGTGGGGTTTTTAAGAAGAAATCGCTGGAAGCGGTGCAATATGCGGCGAACATAGCCAAGGCTACGGGCACTACGGTGACGGCTGTGGCGGTGGGTAATGCCGACAATGCTGCGATGCAGGCCCTTGGCCAGTATGGCGCTACGAAGGTGCTGCATACTACGGATGCGCGGCTGAATGATTTCAACAGCCGGGCCTATACCAAGGTGATGCTGGCAGCGGCTGCCAAGGAAGGCGCAAAGGTGATCGTGGGTCTGCATGATACGGTGGGCAAGGCGGTATCGCCAAGGCTGGCTGCGCGCCTGAAGGCGGGCCTGGTGGCTGGCGCAGTTTCTTACCCGGACCTGAGCAAGGGGTTTGTGGTGAAGAAGAATGTGTTCAGCGGCAAGGCATTCGCGTTTGTGAATGTGACGAGTGATGTGAAGGTGATCACGCTGATGCCGAATACCTACCCTGTTGTAAAGGGGGAGGGCAGCGCAACTGTGGAGAACCTGGATGTGACTTTTGAAGATAAAGACTTTTCTATAAAGGTGGTTGAAACCACCAAGGCGAGTGGCAGTGTGCCGCTGAGCGAAGCTGAGCTTGTGGTGAGTGGTGGTCGCGGCCTGAAGGGCCCGGAGAACTGGCACGTGATAGAGGACCTGGCCAAGGAGCTGGGTGCTGCATTGGCGTGTAGCCGCCCGGTGGCGGATAGTCACTGGCGTCCGCACAATGAGCACGTGGGCCAGACGGGTGGTACCATTCGTCCGAACCTGTATATAGCAGTGGGCATATCGGGCGCTATACAGCACCTTGCCGGTGTGAATGGCTCGAAGACCATTGTGGTGATCAACAAAGATCCGGAAGCGCCGTTCTTTAAGGCTGCTGACTATGGCGTGCTGGGTGATGCCATGGAGATAGTGCCAAGGCTTACTGAGGCGGTGAAGAAGTTTAAGGGACAGTAGACCTCCCACCGCGAGCTACGCTCCTTCACTGGCGTGAACTCCGAAGGAGAGGGAGGTGAAATGAGCGAAGTTTTCTGAAGATACAGAATAGTTAAAATTGTCAGAAGCCCCGAAATTTCGGGGCTTCTGCTATCATAGATATTAAAAAGGTACTAATTTCGGAGTATCCCTTTTAAAATCGATTGTTATGGTTAAGCAAGTAGTTGCCTGTGTAGCGCTGGTGGTTCTCTCCTACGCCGCACATGCTCAATCCGGCTCTGAGTATACCGAATGGGTAAAGAAAGCAAACGCCTTTTATGACGCAAAACAATACAAGCAATCTGCAGCGGCATTTTCGCATGCATTTGCATCCCAAGGGTGGACCGGAACTATGAATGACCGTTACAGTGCGGCATGTTCGTGGGCAATGGCGGGGGTTAAGGATTCTGCTTTTTTCCAGCTAAACAGGATAGCCACAAAGGCAAACTATATCGATCTAAATCATCTTGTAGTGGACACCGATCTCGAAAGCCTGCATAAGGATAAGAGGTGGAAAGATCTGTGCGACATCGTGAAGCGAAACAAGGAAAAGGCAGAAGCTAATCTAAATAAACCCCTGGTAGCGATATTAGACACCGTAATGCAAAACGACCAGAAATACAGGATGCAGTTAGGCGAGGTGGAGAAAAAATATGGCCAGCAGTCGAAAGAAATGACCGCGCTATGGAAAACGATTAAGTGGCAAGACTCTGTTGACCTGGTAAAAGTGACAAGTATACTAGATAAATACGGTTGGGCCGGGCCTGATGTTGTTGGTCAGAGCGGTAACCTGGCACTATTCATCGTCATACAACACTCAGATATTAAAGTGCAAGACAAGTACCTGCCTATGATGCGTGAAGCAGTCAAAAACCATAATGCACAGCCCAGCGCGCTTGCACTGCTGGAAGACAGGGTGGCACTGGCTCACGGAAAGAAGCAACTATATGGCAGCCAGATACACAGTGATGACAAAGGACAATTTTTAGCGCCGCTTGAAGACCCCGATAATGTAGATAAAAGAAGAGCAGAGGTAGGGCTTGGACCTATCGCTGAATACCTGCAGAATTTCCAGTTGACGTGGAACTTAGAGGAGTTTAAGAAGCAACAATCAGCGCGGGAGCAAAGGCAAAATTCTCAGGGAAACAAATAATGATTTGACGGTTTAGCTGAATAACTCAGATAAAATTTGGTTTTTCCGTTTTGTAACGTAATTTTACGTCATGAAACGGAAAATGACATTACCTACACTGACCAAGGCTGAAGAAGAAGTAATGCACATCATCTGGCAGCTGGACCGCTGCGTGGTGCGCGACATCATAGAAGCGCTTGGCGACCCGGATATGCCGCATAGTACTATCTCATCGGTTGTGCGTATACTGGAGAAGAAGGAGTTTGTAGGGCACAAGGCATATGGTAAGACGCACGAGTATTTCCCCATTGTAACTAAGGATGCGTATGCGCAGCATGGTGTAAAAAGCCTGGTGGAGAAATATTTTGGCGGCTCGCCGAAGAAGCTGGTGAGCTTCCTTGTGCAGAGCGAGGATATGAACCTCAAGGAACTTAATGACCTCATGAAGTCGATAGATAATCCTAAAAATAAATGATATGCTTCAATATCTCTTAAACACCACCGCGATCTGGCTGATCAGCCTTGTATTGTTTGATGTATTCCTGCGCAGGGAGAGCTATCATGGGTATAACCGGTTTTACCTGTTGCTTACGTTCCTGCTTGGGGCGCTGTTGCCGCTGTGGCAGTGGCCGGATGATGGCGCGGTTTACAATGCTGCGTTGCAGCGACCGGTTGAGCGAGTGATATCTGCGAAGGAGACGATCGTAGCAGCGGCATCGCCATCTGCTGAGTCGTTCAATTGGGAGCTATATCTTGTTTACGCATACCTGGCAGGTGCGGCTATCAGTCTGTTGTTGTTGATAGCGGAGGTTGTCAAGATAATAGGGCTGTACCGTGCAGGCAACCGGTATCGGGAGGGTTCTTGTGTGATCATTGAAACCGGGAAGGACTATAGTCCGTTCTCTTTGTTCAACCTGGTATTTGTGAGTAGGCGCGCAAGACATACACAGGAAGAGTGGGATACCATCATAGCCCATGAGCAGATGCATGGGCTGCTGTTTCACTTTTTAGATGTGTTGCTGATGCAGGTAGCTCGCATAGTGTTTTGGTTTCACCCGTTGGTATATGTGTACCAGAAGCGGTTGATGATGCAGCATGAATACCAGGCGGACAAGGCAGGAAAGGCGCGGCCGCAGTTTTATGGCAAGTTTCTTATAGAGCAGGCGCTGCTGCAAACTGCACCTTCTATTTCTCATTCATTTAATCGTTCACCCATAAAAAACAGGATCGTTATGCTGACTAGAAAATCAACCGCAGCCGCAAGGACAAAGATGCTTGGATTTGTGCCGCTGGCACTGGTATGCATTGTGTGCTTTTCGAAGAATAGTTTTTCGCAGAAGTTTGTGAAGAAAGGAAATGTTATTACCTACAGAGGGAATACGTTTGAGATGACTGAATCGCGAACGGACACAATTTCGATAACAGACCCTGTATCAGGGAAGGACGAGACCAAAATATTGATGCGGGATGCCGAAGTCGTAAAATTAAACGGAAAAAAACTTTACAACACAGATGATGTTACTACACGCCCCCAACCGTATGCTGAAAAGGGATCGATAGAAGAATACGTTTTAAAAAGCCTTTCAGAAGATCTTGCAAAACTCCCCAATGATACCTACCGGCTGGGGCTTTCTGAAATTGTATTTGATGCAAAAGGGAAGATAATATTTTATCAATATACAGGCTTCTATGATAAGCATATACCCATTGATCTTGAAAAATCAATAGTAAAAAAAATAGACAAAATACTAAATGACGCCCCGGCTGTTCAGCCAGGAAAACGGGATAATGTGAATGTCCCGGTTCGTTCTGATATATACCTGAATAACTATAAAATCGAGGTAAAAAATCACAAAGCAACATTTTTGAAGGATCAGGGGTAATAATAAAAAGCAGCGTTCAGCTCATCCCCGTTCAGATGGGTTATGTTGAGTTACAATAAAGGAAGACCACTCTGAAATGAGTTCTTTCTCTGATGAGTTTAAAGTAGAGCGTCATAAGCTCTATAACAGAGACCTGGATCAGCATTGGGAATGGAAAGAGCTGTAATACTGCTCACACATCAGAAGTACTCTAAACGCGTGATTTAGGCTAAAGCCGCTACTGTGGCGGTTATTGTTACCCCGCCCTAAAGGGCAGGGCTATTTGAATAGTGTATTACTGATGATTACTTGGGAAGAAGATCATGAAAAAAATGAGACCGCCCTCACCAGAGAGCGGTCCCATAAAAATGGCTTTCCGTATTAGTTCTTCACCGGCAGGAAGCCGTATGTCTTGCCGTATTCGAGCATTTGTGAGAAGAAGTTGTCGGGGTATTCTACTTTTACATCGCTGATGTCGTTACCGTTCATTACGGGCACGAGTTTGGCTTGTATGAAGCCGCGGTAGGGCTTGATGTTCAGCTTCGCGAAGCGCTCGAGAATTTCTTTGTGGAGCTTTGCATCTACCTTTACACCGTAGTTCTCAACAAGCGCTTTGCCGGCTTTGTAGTCGCCTTCTGACTTGATACGCTGTATCTCTTTCAGCAACTGGCCGAAGAGTTCGCGCAGCTTGTTGTAGTCATTTACCTGTACATAGGTCTTGCCGTTCCGCGTAACGAAAGCAACTACATTGTCTTTTTTGCCCATCTCATATGCCCAGTGTGCATTCAGTGCGCGGTTGCGCATGTGTGCTTCTTCGAGCTGCTCTCCGGGCTTAAGGCGGGTGAGCTGGGTCATGAGGCCATTCATCATGTAGTTGTCGTAGCCGGCTTTGCCTACTTCGAGGTCGGGCATGACGCCTATGTCCACCAGTTTCTTATCCATGATGAAGTAGAGGCCTACGAGGTCGGCACGTGCTTCTTCGAGGCAGCTAGCGTAGTTCTTCAGGGTTTTGTCTGTTGTCCCCACACCACTGTCTATCTGGCCGGATGCGTGGCCTATGCACTCGTGCATATCTGTATGCAGATCGCTGGCGAGTGCGCCGTATTTCTTCATGCGTGCCACCACGGTATCATTACCGCCAAATTCATCGACCATGCCGCTTTTTGCACCCACTATGTTGTAGGTGTGTATGATGTTGGAAAGGGATACTGATTTAGAACCGGAGTCTTTACGTATCCATTCGGCGTTTGGCAGGTTTATACCGATCGGTGTGCTGGGGGCAGCGTCACCGCTTTCCACGATCACCGTAATGGCTTTGCCGGTTATGCCTACCACTTTTTTCTTTTTGTGCTTAGGCATAATAGGTGAGTTGTCTTCAAACCATTGCGCCTGGTTGGCGATAGCTTCTATGCGCTTGGTTTCTTCCATATCCTTCAGTGATATGGTGCTTTCGAAGCTGCCCTTCTTGCTTATTGCATCAAGGTAGGTTTCTATAAAGCCAACCACTGCATCTATACGCGATGCCGAACGCACCCACGCCATATTGTAGTCGTCCCATACTTTAAGGTCGCCTGTTTTATAGTACTTTATCAACAGGTTCAGCGACCTCTTTTGTATATCATCCTCTGCCACAGAAGATGCCTTTTCCAGCCAGAAAATGATCTTATCAATGGCGGCGCCATACATGCCTCCACTCTTCCAGGTATGTTCTGTAATGGTCCCGTTCTCTTTTACGAGCTTGCTGTTGAGACCCCATGACGGCGCTTTCTCTGAGGAGTCAAATTTTGCATAAAAGCTCTCTACTTCTTTCTGTGTTACACCTTCATAGAAGTTGTTAGATGAGTTTACGATGTTGTCAATATTCGCGCGCAGGTCTACCACCTTTGGTTCAAACTTCGGATCGAAAACGATCGGTTTGATCCGCGCCAGGAATGCGTCTGTGCTCTCGCCGCTGTTTTTAGGAAGCTGCGCTGTGTCGCTGGCTTTTACGAGGCCGGCGAAATAGTCGTAGGAGCACTCAGGGATGAACTTCTCATTGGCGTAGTGGTGGTGGTTGCCATTGCTGAACCAGAACCTACCGCAGTATACTTCGAACTTCTTCCAGTCTTCGCTGTTCTTATCGCCCTTATACGTGCCATAGACCGTCTCGATGGTTTTGCGCAGCAGCAGACCATATTTACTTTTCTGGTCGTAGATAATGTCCCTTCCGCTGAGGCCTGCCTCGTAGAGGTAGTACGCCAGTTTCTTTTGTTGCAGGCTAAGGCCGTTGAAGCCGGGCACCTGGTAGCGCAGTATCTGCAGATCGGCAAATGATTGCGCCATCACGTTAAAGGAGCTGTCGTAGCCTTCTGTCTTCACAGTTTCTGTTTTAGTAGTCGTAGTTGTGCCGTTGTTACAGCTACTGGTAAACAATTGGGTACTCATTGCTATTGCGGGAATTGCCCATTTTAAGTGGTTACTATATTTCATTGCAGCAAAATTTAGGACAAGGTACAGCAAGGCGGGTGAAACGCAAAGGGTAGTTTTGGGGGCATTTTGGCGGCGATTGGGTCCGCACCGCAAGTTGCAATCCGGATAGCTATCGGGAGACTAAATTATTTGGGCACTAGTTGGCTATCGCTCTTGCCTACGTTCCAAACTAGCGGCAGTGTGAGGCTTCAGATCTTCGCGAGCCATTCTACATTCAACCACTGTCGTGGTTGTGAATGTTTAGCCTTTTATTCCCCGGATTTCATCCGGGGCTATTCGTATTTAAGCCCTACCGGGCTTCTCTACTAATACATGGTGCCCATCTATATGGGAAGATATGAGATGCAGCCTCAGCGTCAGGCAACGTGAAGGTGCTTCAAATCTTCGCGAGTCACTCCACATTCAACCACTATCGTGGTTGTGTACGTTTAGCCTTTTATTCCCCGGATTTCATCCGGGGCTATTCATATTTAAGCCCTACCGGGCTTCTCTACTAATACATGGTGCCCATCTATATGGGAAGATATGAGATGCAGCCTCAGCGTCAGGCAACGTGAAGGTGCTTCAAGTCTCCGCGAGCCAACCTACATTCAACCACTATCGTGGTTGTGTGCGTTTAGCCTTTTATTCCCCTGATTTCATCCGGGGCTATTCGTATTTAAGCCCTATCGGGCTTCCCGTCGAATTCATGGTGCCAGTCTACATGCGAAGATTTGTGATGCAGCCGCAGGCGTTCGGGGGCCGTTCACTTCATATTTATGCCCTTTCGGGCTTTTCTACTAATTCAGGTGCCAGTCTATATGCGAAGATTTGAGATGCAGCTGTAGGCTTTCAGGGATCGTTCCCTTCATATTTAAGCCCTATCGGGCTTCTCTACTAATTCATGGTGCCAGTCTAATGCGAAGATTTGAGATGCAGCCGTAGGCAGTCAGGGATCGTTCCCTTATTTTTGCGGGCGTAATGAAAAGACCATCTCTCCTCATTGTTGCAGCGCTATCGATCACGATCTGCGGTTGCGGGAACACTGAGCCGCAACCAAAGAAGTTCCCCAAACCCGGTACCACCGTCGCTGAAGCAAAAATGCCTATTACTGAAGACGCCATAAATCATACAACGTTTTCTGTAAAGGTTGTTGCAGACAGCGATGTGGCCAATGGTGTGTATGATGTGGATGCAGACTTCGGGCCCAACTTCGGAGAGGGTAAATTTAGTATGCCCAAGGGTGCGGAAGATGCTACTCCGGTTATCAGGAAGGGCGATGAGCCTTATTCTTATATTATTGGCTTTCGTATTGCCGGTGATACTACATTCTACGATTATTTTAGAGTGAGCTGCAGTAAAAGCAATACCAAGATGGAGTACATAAAGGCTTATAGTTTCTGAGGAATCTCTCGCAAAGGCGCAAAGCGTGAGAGACCTCTCCCCGGCCCTCTCCGAAGGAGAGGGGGAAGTAGAATGAGTTACGTATAGCCTTTACGCAAAAATGGAAGGCGCAAACTTGCGGTAGCCTCATTTTGTTTTTAATACCGCCAATCGCGAATCCGCGTTGTTTTGAAAACCGTAAGTGCAGCGCATGTTTCGGCTAAGCGGCGCAAAAAAGAGAGACGTTGCGGTGCAACGTCTCTACAATAATTGTCCTGAACAGTATCCGATGAATGAGATCTTTATACCTATCGTTTTATGAATTTACGGGCGATATTACCGTTATCTCCGCTTAGGGTAATATTGTACAGTCCGGCGGGCCATGATTTAACGTTGACCTCCGTGTGTTCTGCTGTTATTAGCTGCTGCTGCACCACCTGGCCCATCTCGTTGGTGATGATAAACGATCCAAATGTACCCTTATTAATCTTTACCGTCAGCGCTTCAGTGGCAGGGCTGGGGTATATCTCTACTCCCTGATCTGCCTGGACAGTATTAACCTTGTCAAAGCATACGATAACTGTGAACAGTGTGGAAACGGAACAGCCCGTAAGGGTATCGGAGTAGGTAATTGTTGTTGTGCCAAGTGATACACCGGTAACAAGCCCCGTGGTGAAACCTACAGTAGCCACAGCCGGGTTGCTGCTGGACCACACACCGTTGGGAGCAGTATCTGAAAGCTGGGTGTTAAGACCGATACAAAAGGTTGTGAGGCCCGATATAGGCGCCGGAGGTGCATTAACCGTAACAACAGTTGTGGCAAAGCCGGTAGGGATCGTATAAGTGACCGTAACCGTGCCAACGGCTATGCCCGTAAGTACACCGGAAGATGAGCCGATCGTAGCCAGCGAAACATCGCTGCTAGTCCAGGTACCACCGGAGATAATGTTTGTCATAGTAATAGAACTGCCGATACACACGCGCGTACCGCCACCAATAGGACCTGGTAAGCCGGAAATGAAGTCGGTGAACCTGGCAAGGAAGCCCTGGTAATAAAAAATGCCACCGCTGCCACCGGTAGGCTGAAGGGAGCCGGGAGTAGCAATATTATTAGTGCTGGAGGTGCTGCCTGCAATATATACTCCTTTGCCATCAAAGGCACATGACTTGGCCTGGTCGGTGCCGTCGCCGCCATAGTAGGTGCTCCAGAACTGTATACCATCTGAATTATACTTTGCTAGAAATGCATCCTGATCGCCACCGCCGAAGGTGTCCTGCCATGCGCCGGAAGTAGCGATACCACTCAGGCTTGCTGTTATCCCTGCAATGTATACGTTTAGTGAGTCATCACAAACGATACGGCTAAAAGATCCGTCCTCTTCAGCCGGACCACCGTAGTAGGTAGACCAGTCGAGCGTACCTAATTCGGGATCGAACTTAGCGAGGAATGCATCGCTGCCGCCGGCCCTTGCGGGCTGGAAACTGCCTGGTGTAGCTATACCGGTATCACTTCCGGTGAGGCCCATCAGGTAAATTTTACCTGAGGCATCGCAAGTAATACCGCCGGTAGATTCCGAGTATGCGCCACCAAAGTAAGTGCCCCACAGCCGTGTGCCGGTTGAATTGAATTTAGCCACGTATGCATCGCTGGCACCAGCTTTAGTGGGCTGGTGGCTTAAAGGAGTGGCGATAGCAGTAGCGCTGCTTGTCCAGCCACAGAGGTATGCATAATTACCATCAGTGCAAACTACCCCGCTGAATTCATCGCCGGTGCCGCCATAGTAAGTGCCCCATTGCCTGATACCCGAAGAGTCATACTGAACGAGGAAGTCATCATATCCGCTGGAGTGGGCAGGCTGATGGCTGCCGGGAGTAGAGGTGTTGCTACCATCTGTAGTAACACCTGAAATATACACATGCCAGAGATTGTCGCAAGCTATAGAACCGGGAATATTATCGCCACCACCGCCAAGGTAAGTGCCCCAACGCCTGGTGCCGTCTGCTCCAAACTTTGCAATAAAGCAATCCCTTGTGCCTCCGCCATAGGAGGTTTGCTGGGTTCCCGGTGTGGCAATGCCTGCATGGCTGTTGGTAGTTCCGCCAAGATACACACCATCTGCGGTGTCGATCGCAACAGAGTAGCCAATATCCATTCCGATATCCCCGTAATAGGTAGCCCAAATCCTGTTTCCAACAGAATCGAACTTAATGAGGTAGGCATCCTGATCTCCGCCAAATGTTTCCTGGTGGCTGCCAACAGTTGCTATGCCATTTGCTGCATACGTAAATCCGGCGCCGTAAAGTTCTGCATTCCTGTTGCAAACAATTGAATAGAACGGGCTGGTGCTGGTATCAGGGCCAAAGTAAGTGCCCCAGTCCAAAATAGGATCCATAACCAACGAATGATAATAGCCATTGATCTCGTAGCTCAAAATATTGCCGTGAAGCCTGAATGAAGATGGTGTGATACCGCCGCCTGCACGGAAACATACAGGTGCGTGCTCTGTAACAGTGCCCATTGGTGTTGCCGCGGTGATACTGCCATCTCCATTTATTTTCAGAGATTCCTGGCCGCTATATTTCAATTTGATGTCAGCGGCATTACCATTTTTGCCAACGATAAATTCATGCTCCAGCTTGTTATCTTTTATCTTAACAACCCAGTCTATGTCCTTATAAACGTTCTTGTAAGTGAGCTTTGCAAAAGTATGCGCCTGTATGCCGTTTGCCGGGCAACCTGCTACGTAGTAGTTCTCATAGTATGCCTGCGGCTCATCTGCGATAACAGCGGCATGCTTGTTTGCTCCTACCAGTTCCACATCCATACGGTATGTATTAATAACAGCAGATGACGGCGCCTGAAACTTAGCGGATGATCTAGTGTCTGCGGTGGTAGCATGTGAAAACTGGTAATGCAACTGGCCATCGCCAATGAACACATTCATACCTGGTGTTGCCAGGGTATATTGAATATCCTTTCTTGCTTTGCGATACTGGTCTTTTATCTGTCCTTTATTCTCAATAAAGTACAGCTTCGCGGTTGCGGGTTGCGGCTTTGTCTTCGCAGTTCCTTGGGCATAGGTTGCCAACAGGAAGAATGCGGCAAGCAAAAATGTAAAGTTCTTTTTCATATCCAGCTTGTAAATTACATGTTTGTAGATTCCTTTCCAAATCCTGCTACAGGACGAATATTCAAATACCGAAAGTTCTAAAAATGAACCAGTATTGAATTTTTTTATTCGTTGCCAGTTGGTCTTCTCCTGCGCGGGGAATTTTTTGACTAAAAAAAGAATACCACCGTATCAACGATGGTATTCTTTATCGGGTATATTTTTTTATTATTTCACGAGTGTGCAATCTCCCTTAGTTTCTAGTGTATTACCACCGCAGTCATACTTCAGGTAGTAATAATAAACGCCCATATCCTGCGGTACACCGTTAAAGTTACCATCCCATTCAGGGTTTGAGTTAGCGCTTTCAAACACTGTTTGTCCCCAGCGGTTCACAACACGGAAACTGTGGAACCTGTGGTAGCCGTTGAAGATAGGGCGGTACTTGTCATTGACTCCATCGCCGTTTGGCGTGAATGCATTAGGGAACAATACAGTACAGCAGGAGCTGGCGCTGAACTCATAGTTATACCTGGACCGGCATCCAAACGCATCAACCACGGTTAGCCATATGTCTGTTCTGCCCTGCTCAACTCTGCCCCAGATCTTTGGTTTGTTGTTGTTGTTGAAGCAATGTTCCGGTTCCCAGGTATAGGAGCAGTTAGCATCAACCAGGTGTGCAGAGAACAAAATGCTGTCTTCGAGACAAAGCTCACCAGTTGCTTTTGTTATCCAGTCATAGGTTGCATCAGGGAGGTCATGTACGTTAACCGTATCGCATGAAGGCTCTGATCTGCAGCCTTCGTGCGTGGAGCATTCAACCCTGATGATGTGCCTGCCGGGTGTATTCCAGCTTACGCTGAATGGCCCGCCGCTGTTTGAATTGGCAGATACTATATTAACATCCGTAGAATTGAACAAGCTGGTACCATCGATCGCCCATGTGAAGACAACGGCCTCTGCTGATTTATCGGACAATGACAGATTAACTGTATCGTGCAGGCAGATATCGGGTTTCATATGGCAATGTGAATGCGGAAGCGGAACCACTCTTACAGATATAGTATCGTAGGTAGTACACATGTTGAGCTCAGTAACTGCCAGCGTGATGACGTGAGGTCCATACACAGAGTCGAACCGTACGATGATCATCGGATCGTTAATGGTAGTGCCGCCGATAGCAGTGGCTCCGGGAGGCAGCATCCAGTAATAGATACCTGATACAAGTGGTGAGCCGGTGTATGTGAACGTAAGTGAGTCGTGTTTACAAACCCATCTCCTGTTCGCAGTGATATGGAAGTTTGGCTGCTGCACAATGGTGACTTTGACCGGCGCCGAGTGACTTTCACATCCATTTACAGTTTGTGTTACATACCATTTTGTTCCGCCCGGATAAGTTACGACGTTGCTCGGAGGTACCGGAGTATACCCGATCGGTGCGCCACCTGCAGGTACCGTATACCATGTGAGGTGTGAGCCAAGTGCGCTGTCTACCTGGAAGTTCAATGGCGCTGTAACTGAATACTGGCAGTACATGGTGTCATAAGGAACCGGAGGCGCAGGCTCGGCAACAACTGTTACGACGTCTATGGCGCTGTCACTTACGCAACCGAATGAACTGGTTTCAGTAACATAATAAGCTGTTGCACCAGGAACGTCAGTAGCCGGAGTGGGGGCAACAGGAGTACCTGCGGTAACGCCGGGACCATACCACAACAAACCGGTTACCGGAGTAGCTGATAGGGGTGGAGCGAAAGTGAACTGGCAATAAGTAGGCGGCGCCACAACCGGCTTGGCGGGTTTGGCATGTACGTTAACAATCTTGGTAACGAAGCAAGAAGTTGGCAGGGTGTACTTAACAGTTGCAGTGCCGGCAGATACACCGGTAACAATACCGGTAACAAGGCCAACGGTAGCAACGGAAGATGGAGTGCTAGACCAGGTGCCACCCGGAGTAGGATCAGTCAGCGTAATTGACATGTATTGGCAGACATCAGCAAGGCCAGTGATGGCGGCCGGTGTAGGGTTCACAACTACGGTTACTGAAGAGATCGGGCTTTCGCACAGGCCTATTGTCTGGCCGTAGTAATAAGTATAGCTACCCGGAACCGCAGTATTTACCACGGGAGTAGTAGTAGTACCTGCACCACCTGCAGCGCTTGGATACCAATAGACAGTAGCACCCGGGGCAGGAGTAATGGTAAAAGGTATGAATGGCTGGCCCTGGCAGTAAGGGCTATGAGCAACGACAATTGGCGGACCGGGAGGAGGCAGTAAGACAACATGCGTGGTAGCCGTATCCTTACAACCGTATATGGTAGACACGATAACTGTATAGGTACCGGTGTCAGCCGCGGGGAATGAAGGTATAGTGGGGTTCTGAATGCCTGAAACAAATGATGCAGGGCCGGTCCATCCATAAGAGACAACCGGAATGTCGGCGATGGAGAATAGTGTCAGCGTGTTGGCTGCGCCGGTGCAAAGAGGTGAATTGCTGGATGCCGTGACATTTGGTTTCGGATAGATCATCGCATGCGTGACCGAAGTATCGTGTACGCTGCCTACGGTTTTTACTACGTGGTAGATGCCTGTATCGGCCCAGCTAGAGCCGGGAATGGTAAAGCTTTGCGTGGTGCCTACGATCGTTGTTGATGGCGCAGGGCCATACCATACATATGTGGCTCCGGTGGAATCTCCCGGGGCATTAAAGATCAAAGGACTGCCCTGGCACGGTGTATTGCAGATGGCACCATTGCAGGTAAGCACAGTGAGGTAAATGACCCTCGTGCCACAAGTGCCGGTGGATGCACCGCCACAGCCATTATATGCAGCGCCTGTAATGGTATAAGTGATAGAAGGAGGAAGTGTGTTAAGCGCTATAGTGTTTGTGAGGCCGGTAGTAGAAGAAAGGCCGGTGCCCGGAGACCATGTCCATGTGCTCCATGTCCATGCGCCAGTTGCAGCATTTATGAGGTCTATCGGAAGTATCGTCATGCCCGGAAAAAGGCAGGCATTGAAGGTATCATATATAGCTCCCGGTGCAGTAGGTGGATTAACAGGAACGCCGTTTACAACGATCGTTGGCTCGGGAAAAGCGCTGTCGATCGCAGTCATCGCATTCGGGAAAGTATATGCATAGGATACAAAGGTGCTATCGCCGGGGCAAATGCTACCAATGTTATAGACAAGACCAATGGCGATATCACCAGGGTGATTCACACCAACGTTGTAATATGGAGTAATGGCTGCTGTTCCGGAGTAAACGGTGGACAGGTCGGTAACATAAAAATTGATGGGCCAGCTAACGTGCACGAGCGCTTTAGCACGACAATCTTTTGTGCACACTTGCAGGTATGCATAGGTATAAGTCTGACCGATACCAGCAACACCAACCCTGTGATCCAGGTCATTCTGGTAGTTCACGTAGTTGTTGGTAGGGAAGCCTCCGCCATGAGCCTGGTCATTATCCGGGTCACAACCTCTGAAGTAGTAAATGTTATTCAGGGTAGTAGCGCCTATGTTGTACATTTTGGCGGTAACAACAACCCATGACGCGTTAGTGTCTACACGGGTCTCTGATCTTATCCTGAGCTGTCCGCCGGCGGCTGTGCCTGCCCAGTTGGCGAGCAGTTTTCCACCTGCATTAACGTAGCCGGTGTTGGCGCCGGTAAGTGTACCGGGGCCGATAATGCTGCCACTTGATGTAAAGGCCCAGTTCAACCCAGCCGGGCTGCCGACCTGTATCCCCCAACCTTCATATGGGCTTCCGGGATAGGTATAATCTCCCATAAATGCCGGGGCACCCACTGTCCAGCCATTGTGGCCGTAGTCATAAGTTTCAGCGAGGTAACTACCGCCGGGATAAGGATGATAACCAGCAGGTGGTGTTGTTGCACCGAACGCTGCATAGTTATTTTGTCCTATTTCCAGCCAGTGACCGGGCAGGTAAATTTGCGTGCCTACCATCTGGGCAAAAGAAAAATTGCCGCAGAACAAAACAACAACAAGGAAAAGAAATGACGAGTAGATTTTTCTCATAATCAATACTATTAAAGGGGGATTTACTAATATTTTTTATTTAGTTGAAACGGGGTAATGTAATGCTCAATATACAATATAATTTTTATAAAGAAAGTGTCTTTTTCTCAGTAATAATATTTTTTTTATTTTATTAACCAACGGTTATAAAATCATTAAGATCACATTTAGAAATTTAAATATTTTATTGTAACAATCAGGATTCAGATGATAGGATGGTATCTGATCTATTCAAATAACGGCTTATTTCCAGTCTTGTTTAATAAAGACAGGGAAAACTTAAATAGGGTTGGTAAAACCGGAGATATATTTGGTTGATTGCTGAAATATGTTAGTTCTCACTGTATAAATTGTATTGTTCCAGAAGCCTATAGACGTCATTTTTTGATTTTTACTTGTTCCGGATGGCTGTGATGCCCTGGGCCAGATTTTTGGGGGAGTGGGAGAAGAGATTTTACGGACAAAAAAACGCCTGCGGAGATCGCAGGCGTTGACAATTTTTTCCGAATAATTTTATCTCAGGAGCGTAAGATTACCCTGGTGATGTTCTTTTTGTCCGTCTTTGAAAGTTCCGTTTATTATAAAGACATAAACTCCTTCAGGCTGATCTACGGTATTGAAACGGCCATCCCATCCGCGTCCGTCGAGTGTAGTCGTTTCAAATATCAACTGGCCCCAACGGTTATAAATATTCATGGAGAACTCTGTGAGTCCTTTTGTGAGATACTGGCGTGGGAAGAAATAATCATTTACTCCATCGCCATTAGGTGAAAATACATTAGGTATGTGCATGTAGCAATCGTCTTTTACCCACACGGTATCAGATGCATAACAGTTGTTGATGTTTACCGTAGCATAGTAATAACCCGGAGAAACAACCGCTATAGACGGGCCGGACTGGCCAGTGCCCCACGCCCAGGAAGCTCCGGGATTGTTATTATTTACAAAGTCGCCCAGTATCAATGATTCGCTGCCCTTGCAGATAGTAGTGTCATGGCCGAGGTTAATGTATGGCTGCGGGATCACGATAACTGTTCTTGTTGTGGTGATATTCTCACACGCCCTGTAGTTAGCTGTAACAGATATCGTGAATGTTCCCGGGTAAGTAAAACCATGCACCACAGGATTTACGTTTACGATCTGGTAACCATCTCCGAAATCCCATATGTTACCGACATTGCCCAGCGTAGCATACAAGCCGGTATAGGTTACATAAGTGCCCTGGCAAATAACAGTATCGGAAAGCTTGATATTTATACCGCTGATCGTATCCACCTGAACAATGGCTGTGAATGTATCGATACATGGCACCCAGTCGGTAGCTGTAAGTGTAACTGTATAGGTACCAGTGTGCGCGTAGGTATATGTTGCATTTTTATTGGTATCGGTAGCGCCTGTGCCGAACGACCAGTTGAACCAACCCCAATAACCGCCTGAGATCGTGCTGGTATTAGTGAACGTGATCGCTTCATTCTGGCAGATAATACTAGGCGAATCGATGAACGAGGCATTCAACGGGTGAACCAGTGAAATAGGGATCACCATACTGTCCTGGCATACATGGTTGTTAGCGACAAGTGTTACCGTGTAGTTGCCCTGTGCATAAATATGCGAGGGATTGGATATTGTATCTGAAGTACCGTCACCAAAAGTCCATATATAATAAAGAGAGGCGCCGGGTGTGGTTGTAGACGAATTTGTAAAATTCACCGTATCGCCATGGCAACCAAACTTTATTGAAGTATCAAAGATGGCAACAATAGGAATAGTTGTTAAAGTGGCAGAGCCGGTAACATTGTAAACACAATCGCCAATCTTAACACTGAAGCCGGTATAAGTGCCTGCACAGAGTCCTGACAGGACAATAGTACTGTCGGTGCGGCCGATAAGCGTAACCGATGTAGTTGGCCCTCCATTGAATGAAAAGAACACAGTATCTGTTGAGAACGGAGTTATTGATCTGAGTGTGATACTTCCATCGCAATAGCCGCACTGTGAAGGGTTTACTGAACCGGAAACAGTGAGCGGCGGAGGCGGAGGCGATGTGATATCGAACGGCCCGATAGGGGGCGTAACACAAGCGCCATCGGAAGATGCAATTGCCGCAATGACGTTAGTATAATTACCCGCACACAGGCCGGTAACGGTTATTGATCCGGCACCATTGCTGGTAAGCGTGACCGGCGGTTGCGGTGTGCCGCCAAGCGAGAAGGTGATGATGTATGAAGTAGTAGGGTAGAGTCCGCTCAGCACGATGGTACCATCGCATATGCCGCAATAGGAAGTATTTGTAGATGTACCGGTCATTGAGATCGGCGGATTGGTGAGCACAAAAGGCCCGATAGGAGGTGTGGCGCATGTGCCGCCAGAAGACACAACGGTGGCGACAATATTGTCATAGGAGCCGGCACATAAACCGGTGAGTGTAATACTGCCACCGGCGCCGCTGGTAAGGACGATGGGCGGCTGCGGAGTGCCGTTAAAATTATAGGAAATACTAAAAGAAGTAGACGAAAAAAGTCCGGTTAATGTTATTGTTCCATCGCACTTACCACATAAGGTGGGATCCGTAAAACTTCCCGTCATGGAAATGCCCGGAGCGACCAGCGTAGCGGTTTGTGGCGGAGACCAGCAGGAACCGGCTTTCACCTTTATGCTGTCATAGAAACCGGCGCAAAGGCCGCTGATAGTTACGATGCCACCAGCACCAACTACAACCGTGTAAGCAGGTTGTGGTGTTGTGCCGATCCAATAGGATATTGAGTCTACGTTTCCGGCTGTCAATCCATGAATAGTGATCGTACCATCGCATGCGCCGCACGCGGTAGGATTGGTAGAAGTGACCGTGATCGCGACTCCACCAGACGAGTTTACGAAATAATAGCCAGACGAGGTGTCTGCGCAACCCAGCGCTGCCGCCCTGTAAAGTGTGGAGCTGGTAGGGCATACCGTCATAGTAGTACCAGTGCCGAGGTAGGCGCCGGTAGTGACATTATACCAGTAAAGACTTGAAGATGCGTAAGGTATTGGTGCATAGGCAATAGATGATACTGTATAAGCGCTCCCTGCACTTACGGGGGTAAAACGCCATGCCTCAGTTGGTGGATTGGTCCATGTAGTAGGATAATCCCTGGCAGGCGCGACTGTTGCCGCAGTACCGGATGCATTCTGGACACCAACTATCCCCGCGCCGCCATTCCAACCTGCGCAGATCAGTTTTTTGGTGATGTGCACCTCAATAATATTGGTGGTCTCGTATATGATTATCTGGGTGGTCGTGCGCTGAGTGCCGCAAGAGAACATACTACAGTCGCACCAGGTAACGGCAAATTTCCGGAATGGTGCCACGCCAATGGTGGAATAGGTTTCTGTTCCGACAGCCGTGCCGGTATAAAATATATCAATGTCGCACCATGGACCGCATATATTATTTAGTTTGCTGGGGTTCCCCAGAAGCACCGCAGAAATTGGCCATGGATCATATGCACCTGCATCACCGATGTTAAAATCAAGTGTACCGTTAGCGCCGATGACAACATCGGTGTAATTGGTACCGTAAAAATTAAATGTAAAGCCGATGGGGATCACCGGAGAGTAAACATCGTCTTCGTCGATACCGGCATCAATAGGGTTATCGCCTTGCAGTAAGGCTGTAAGCTCGGTGCAGGGATTTGAACAGTTTACGGTATCGGAACTGCTCACCGTAACCTGGGCATTGGCGCTTGTAATTCCAATAAAGAGTGCAAAACAGGTGATAATGAATAAGTAACAATTGCGTTTCATAATTCTTCTGAATATGGCTATGAAAAATTCGTTTATACTTTTTTCCCTACATAAAATAAGAATCCGGGCACAAAAAAAGCACCGGTCTCACATTTCTAAAGACAGCATTTACTCTAAATAGGTTAGTAAATTTATTGTTTTTTTTTAACAAACCCAATATGTATAATAATATGTAAATATTGTATCGCTTAGAAGATGCCGTTAAATTATACGTTATGTTGAAGATATCTAACTCAATTAATTGTTTTTCAATTAATTGAATAGTATAAAGTTAGTACAAGTAAAAAGAAACGCCCCGGCAGAGGCCGGGGCGTTTATATAAGAAACAAACCCAATGTTATCAATCTGGCTTTTTACCATCAAGGAAGGTGTTGATCGTTTGTATCGATGCCTGCTTGTTATTCTGCTGGTCATCAACGCCTACGGTGTATCCGCTGTAAAATGAATCTGAGGATCCCGCCTGGTTATCCAACTTCATATTCTTTCTCATATAGGCAGGTACCGATTCCATTTCGTCATTGCTCTCCGTACCTTTAATATTGAAGCTCATTCGGCGCAGGCGTTCGGCCCGGTCTTCCAAGGATTTTTTCTGCTCCTCGAATCTTCTTTTCTCTTCGATCTCATCTGCGCTCAAAATTCTTTCGCCTATTTTCATTACCGGCGCTTCCCTTTGCGGTTCGTCATTTTTTATTACGATCTGCATAGGGATCTCGTCTGGTTTTTTCTCTTCTCTCATGTAAGAAGGGGTAGGGGTCTCCGCGACGGGCTCGCGCTTTTCTTCCACCAGTTGTAAAAAATGGTCGGCCTGCATCGTATAGTTTTCAGCGGGCTTGCTCTCCTGGGCCGGGTTACCGGCAGAAGGCGCTTCGACCAATACCGGGTCCATGCTAACAGACTGTTTATTATAAGGCCAAGTGTCAGTAGGGCGAACTTCGGCAGGCTGAATATCGCCGAGCTTTACTACTATTTTTTCCGGCTCATTATTCTTGGCAGGCATTTCTATTTTAATATCCTTGTGATTGAAACCTGTTGCGATAACGGTCACCGCGATACGCTCTTTCAGATTTGGGTCATGGCCCATACCGAGGATCACATCACAATTGTCGCCGGCCTGCTGCTGTACATAAGCCTGAATTGCTTCCGCTTCGTCCATTGTATGCTCAAACTCGCCAGCGGCAGAGGTAATGTTGAGCAGCAACCATTTGGCGCCGCTGATATCGCTGTCATTGAGCAGTGGTGAGTTCAGGGCTTCTTCAACAGCCTGTGTTGCACGGTTCTCGCCGGTTGCAGATGCGCTGCCGAGGATCGCTACACCGCCATTCTTCATTACAGTGCATACATCTGCAAAGTCAACGTTGATCTGGCCGGTAGTGGTGATCACATCGGTGATACATTTTGCCGCAGTGGCAAGAATATCATCGGCTTTTGCGAATGCCTGAGTGAAGGGCAGATTACCAAACTGCTGGCGAAGCTTATCATTAGAAATGATGAGGATGGTATCAACGTGTTCGCGCATTTTGTCTATACCGTCCTGCGCCTGTTTCATGCGCTTGCGGCCCTCGTAAGTGAAAGGGGTGGTTACGATGCCCACAGTGAGTATGCCGAGGTCGCGGCATATCTTGGAAACCACGGGAGCTCCGCCGGTTCCGGTGCCGCCGCCCATACCTGCGGTGATAAACGCCATGCGGGTATTTACCTTTAGTATTTTAGCCACATCTTCCAGGCTCTCTTCGCACGATTGCTTGCCGATCTCGGGGTTTGCACCGGCTCCAAGCCCTTGTGTAAGGTGCGGGCCGAGTTGTATCTTATTGGCAACGGGGCTTAACGCAAGCGCCTGTGAATCGGTGTTGCAGACAACAAAATCCACGCCATCTATGCCAAGGCTGTGCATATAGTTAACGGCATTGCTACCGCCGCCGCCTACGCCGATCACTTTGATAATGGACGATTGATTTTTGGGGATCTCAAAATGTATCATATCCTTTTGGTTTGTGAGTTAGTAAAATGGTTAGTTGCGAATTAGAAATTATAATTGGGTTATTCTCTGGGATTTTTATTTTGTAATTTTTACTGTATTTCCTGGTCTTCCACATCTTCGAAGAGTTTCATGAATTTGCCCTTAAGCCCATCAAACAGCTTTTTGACATTTTCGTTCCGTTTTCGGGCTTTCTGGGTGTTTATTTCTGCCAATACCTCCGGCGATACTTCGGGCTCTTTTTCTTCAACCGCTGCGACAGGTATTTCCATATCGCTCATCAGTGGTTTGAGTTCCTGCTCAGATATATGGATCATATTACCGCCATTGCCTGCAAAGCGCATCTTGCCGCTTTCGTAGTCGTAATAGCCGCGAAGTATGAGGCCGATGCAGGTGGAATACATCGGGTTCATCAATGTTTCGGTATGGCCGCCGGCCAGGTGCTCATTCGGATAGCCGATGCGTGCGCCCATTCCGGTCACAAATTCTGTGAGCTGGGTAATGTGCTTCAACTGTGCGCCGCCGCCCGTGAGAATGATACCGCCACAGAGCCGTTTGTCCATATCTATCTGCTTCAGATGATACATTACATAGTCCAGTATCTCCTGCATACGGGCCTGGATGATGTGTGCCAGGTTCTTCACCGATATTTCCTTTGGCGGAAGGCCGCGAAGCCCGGGAATAGTGATATATGCATTGGAGTTGGCCTCGTCGGCGAGCGCTGTGCCGAACTGCACCTTCATCTGCTCTGCCTGTGCGCGCAATACGCCAAGACCGTTGCGGATGTCATTGGTAATATTGACACCGGCATAAGGGATCACCGCAGTATGTTTCAGGATTCCATCGTAATAAACGGCCATGTCGGTAGTACCGCCGCCTATATCTACAATCGCTACACCTGCTTCAAGGTCTTCGTCGTTCATTACAGCAGCAGCAGAAGCTAATGGCTGCAATACGAGATCGCGTGTGCTGAGGCCCGATTTATCGACACAACGTTTTATGTTGCGTATGGCGTTGCGGTCGCCAGTGATGATATGGAAGTTTGCGCCGATCTTGACACCACTCATACCTACAGGATCAAGTACGTCGGGTGTGTTATCGACGGTAAAATCCTGTGGTACGATATCAATGATCTGGTCGCCGGCGGGGATATAAGTTTTATTCTGGTCGCGCACCAGCATGTCTATATCTTCCTGGTTAATCTCTATTTCGGAGTTTGCACGCACCCTGTCGCCCCGTGTCTGCAGGCTTTTGATGTGCTGCCCCGCTATGCCCACGTAGACTTCCTTTAGCTGGAGGTTCGGGTTAGAAAGCAGGCACCGTTCCATGGCCTGCTCTATGGAACGGATACATTGTTCTATGTTCATGACCACTCCATGGCTCACACCTGCGGAGTCCGCGCGGCCAAAGCCCAGGATCTCGACTTTACCAAACTCGTTTTTCCTGCCGGCTATTGCTACCACCTTGGTGGTGCCAATATCTAAGCCTACGATAATCGGCTGTTCATTTTTGCTCATGTTGCTGCGGTTTTTAAAAATTGTTAATGGCTTTTTTCAGGGTACACATACTTGGGTTTTGCCTGTTTTTTGCTTTTTTCTTTGTTGTTTTTGTTGTCCGTTTTTTTTGCTTTCAGGGGCACTGCGTGGTGCGCTTTATCTGTTGCCGCCGGTTTCGCAGCTTTTTTGAGTGTAGCCTTAGCTACGGGTTTTTCTTTTGGCTTTGTTTTTGCCACGGCTTTATCCACTTTTTTTTGAGGCGCCGCTTTCACAACCGGTGCATGCCCTGTTTTGGTATCTGCGCGCGCCGAATCTTTAGCATCATTTTTTGCCTCTGTTTCCACAATGCTGTTTATCCAGTTCATGGCTGATACTGCTTTATCTACCGGTCCGCTATATGGCATGGACGGTGAAGCAACAACCTGGCCTTTGAAACGAAGGTCCAGGGTTTCGTATTTATCCCATCCAATGCGGTTCAGCACATTTTTATAAAAGACAAACAGGTTATTCAGTTTGTCCTGCATAGCTGATGTGTCGCCGAACAGTATCCGCTGATCGCCCAGCACAGGTACCAGCTCAAACGTACCGGCTGTATCAGCAATTACCTGTGATATCTGCGCACTCCAGAAGGTGTCTGCCTGGATCGTATTTACCAGCTTGAGTATTTGTTTTTTCAGCGCCCATCCTGCGCTGTCATCTCTGAGCTCAGGCACGTTAGTAACAACGGTGGTATAGTACACATAGTTTTCTGACAATGGCATAATGCTAAGCGTTCCATCCATGTAGTAGCTCCTGCTGTCCTGCCCGAATATCCTTACTACCGGCACCCGCTGGGTAACATACATATGCAGTACATGGTCGTTGTCGATATACACCTGTGCATTTGCAACCCATGGGTCTGCAGATATTACCTGCTCCATAGTTTTGATATCCAGGTTAGCAACCGGAGTGTTCATCACATCTACGCTCCGGTTGTTAATGGCAAGGTCCATGATCTCTTTCTCTTCTATAAAATGGTACTTTTTGTCATTCTTTATATGCACGGCTATACCTGCCAGCATTTTATGGTCTTCTATTTTAGACGCGCTCACAATAGCAATAATGCAGCCGGCGCTCACCACCACGGTAAGGAACACCTGTAGAATTTTGCGTATCGATATTTTGCGCTTCGTTGCCATTATTTTGTCAACAAAATATTTTTTACCGGTTCTACTAATTTGTCAATGTCGCCGGCACCTGCAGTAATGAATAAATCGATCGAGGCTACCTTTAAATATTCAAGCACCCCTTCCTTAGACATTAATGTATGTGCGCGGTTCACCATTTTGTCCGCAATTATTTTTGATGTCACACCCTCCATCGGTAATTCGCGCGCAGGGTATATATCCAGCAGCAGCACCTCATCAGCCATATCCAGGCTGCTGGCAAAGCCGTCTGCCAGATCGCGTGTGCGGCTGAATAAGTGCGGTTGAAAACAAACCACGCACTTGCGGCCCGGGAACAGGCGCTTTGCACTCTTAATAAGCGCAGACAGTTCTTCGGGATGATGCGCATAGTCATCTATGTACACCATTTTGTCTGTCTTCACTACATATTCAAATCTGCGCTTTACTCCCAGGAACCCGGGTAATACGCGCTTCACTGCCGCACCATCAATACCGAGTAGCTGTGTAACTGCAATTGCTGCTACTGCGTTCTCAACATTGTGCATGCCGCCTATCGGCAGGTGTACTTGCTCCAGTATGCAATCAACTCCTCTTACGTCAAATACATAGCCTCCGTTCTTCTGGGTTATATTCTCTGCATAAACATCTGCGGCATCGTTTTGCAGGCTATAGGTGAGCGTGTTTGAGCCTTGCAGCTCCGCGCCTCTGTGCAGGCCATGCTTTACCAGCAGCGTGCCGCCGGGTTTAATGTTCTTTGTGTATTGGATGAATGCCGCTTCCATTTCCTCCACCGTGCCGTATATATCCAGGTGGTCGGCGTCCATAGAAGTGAGCACTGCTATATCCGGGCGCAGTTTCAGGAAGCTTCGGTCATATTCATCGGCTTCTACTACAGCAACATTACGGTCACTGTGCCAGTAATTGCTGCCGTAATTTACAGACAGACCACCGAGGAAGGCATTGCAGCCATAGCCGGTCTCGCGAAGCAGGTATGCGGTCATGGTAGAGATGGTTGTTTTACCATGTGTACCAGCGACAGTTACTGCCTGCATTGCTTCAGTGATCCACTGCAGCACATCACTCCGTTTGTAGACCGGGTATTTGTTGCTGAGGTACCAGTTGAGTTCTTTATGATCTTTGGGAATGGCAGGAGTATAGACCACTAGCTGTGTGTCTTTATCCAGCAACAGTTCATCGTCTGTATAATGGATACCCATCCCTTCTTTTGCAAGATGCATAGTAAGGTCGGTCTCGGTCTTATCATAGCCGCTTACCACTGCACCCTGCTCACGGAAGAAGCGCGCAAGCGCACTCATACCGATGCCGCCGATGCCAATGAAGTATACCCTTTTAATTTCCCTTACGTTCATTCTCTTTTGTTTTAGTCTTAAGCAGATAGTCGAAAGCGGTTACATCACTCTTTAGCTTATCAACTTGCCAATGCTAATTCTATTACTTTGTTTGCGATGCGCTCATCAGCATCTTTTATTGCCATTTTCTTCAGATTTGCAGACATCCTTTTCTGCATCTCCTCGTCTTTTAATATCTCCTTTAGTTTCTTCACCAGTTCGGCTGGCGTATCGCTGTCTTTTACAAGTACTGCTGCGTCCCGTTTTACAAGCGCCATTGCATTACTGGTCTGGTGGTCCTCGGCTGCATGAGGGTAGGGTACGAATATTACCGGGCGGCCCGCAATGCACAATTCAGCAATGGCCAGCGCTCCTGCCCGCGAAATAACTATATCAGCCGCGGCATATGCTTTGTCCATTTCTTTGATGAAGTCATGCACCTTCAATTTGCTGTTATAACTTTCCGCACGTTTTTTCGCCTGCTCATAATAAGGTTTTCCCGTCTGCCATATCACCTGCACATCTTCTTTCATCAGCTCGTCAAGCTGCGCGTCTATGCTTTCGTTGATAGACTTTGCACCAAGGCTACCGCCCACTATCAGTATTGTTTTCACCCCCTGCTGCAATCCGAAGTAATTTTTCCCCTCAGTTGCCGTGCATTTCATATCAGATATGGTCTTGCGCACAGGGTTGCCTGTTATTATTATTTTATCCTTCGGGAAGAACTGCTCCATGTTTTCATAGGCCACGCATATCGCCTTAGCCTTCCTGCCCAGTATCTTGTTACTCTTTCCTGCGAAAGAATTCTGCTCCTGTATCAGCGTAGGTATGTTCATACCCTGGCCTGTATTCAAAACCGGGAAGCTGGCGTATCCCCCTACGCCAACTATAATCCCCGGTTTGAACTGTTTTATGATGCTTCTTGCCTGCATCCGGCTCTTAATTAATTTAAAGGGCAGTGAGAGATTTTTTAATAGACTGCTCCTGTTAAAACCTGCAATATCCAATCCTATGATCTTAAATCCTTCCTGCGGCACTTTCTCCATTTCCATTTTGCCCAGTGCGCCAACAAACAACAGCTCGGTACCGGGGCGCAGCCGCTGCAGGGCATGCCCCACCGCTACTGCGGGGAATATATGCCCGCCGGTTCCTCCTCCTGCTATGATGACGCGTAGTGCACTCATATTATATTGCCGGTAACGGCGTTTTTCCTGTTGTTGGTTTTCTTGTTTTCTTTCCTTCCAATGCTGTTACTGCAATCTGTTCCTGCACCGATTCTTCTTCCGTTGTTTCTTCTTCTTCTTCTGTTATCCCTTCCTCGGGCAGATCAAAAGTTTGTTCTGTCACTTTTTTCCTGGGTTTCTTCTCTGGTTTTTTTACGCCCTCCATTTCATCTACATACCTGCTTACACTGAGCACGATACCAATAGCAATGCTCGTAAACCATATAGACGACCCGCCCATGCTGATCATAGGGAGTGTAAGCCCGGTAACCGGCACGAGGTGCACATTCACCGCCATATTCAGCATGGCCTGGAACACCAGCGTGATGCTGAGGCCCACGGCAAGGAATGCCCCGAAGGCAAACGGACACCGCTTGAATATGAGTATGCTGCGCCATAAAAAGAGCAGGTACAGCATCATGACCACTGTTGCGCCGATCAGCCCGTATTCTTCTATGATTATGGCGAAAATGAAATCGGAGTAAGGGTGGGGCAGGAAGTTTTTCTGCAGGCTCTTGCCCGGTCCTCTCCCTGCTATACCGCCATTGGCTATGGCTATTTTGGCCTGTTGTACCTGGTATACATCTTCTGTTTTTCCGTCTTTCTTTTTGCCGCCGGCAAAGTCTTCTATGCGCTGCTGCCATGTCTTTGCCCTGCCAAAGCCCGTGAGCTTTGAGACGGTGAACAGCACAGAGATACCCATTATACCTACGGCCCCTAACAGCAGTAAGTGTTTCACCTGCACGCGGCCGATAAAGAACACAATACTGCATGTGGCGCCAAGCATCAATGCAGTGGAGAGATTGGCGGGGGCTATCAATGCGCAGGTAAACAGCATAGGCAGCAGCACGGGTATAAAACCTTTCTTGAGATCCTTTATTACTTCCTGCTTCATGCTCAGCACACGTGCGATGAACATAAACAGGGCCAGCTTTGCGAGGTCGGATGTCTGAAATGTAAGGTTTATGACCGGCAGCTTTATCCAGCGAGAGCCCTCGTTGAGACTGGTGCCAAAAAACAAGGTGTATATTAAAAGCGGCAGGCTCAACAGGTAAAGGATCACCGCTATTTTGGCAAATTTTGTATAGTTTATTTTATGTACCCAGTAAGTAATGAGCAAGCCAAGGCCCAACACCATCACCTGCTTTACGAGGTAATAGCTTGAGTTCTTTTCCATGCGGTAAGCCAGCGATCCTGTGCTGCTGTAGACCGCCAGTAAGCTGATGAAAGACAACAGCACGACCACGCCCCAGATAACCTGGTCGCCCTTCGTCTTCGTCAGCAATTGTTTCATGTGGTCTGCCATTCTTAAAATCAAAATTCAAAAGCCAAAATCAAAACCTGCTATTGTAAACCGTTGAAACGGTTATTATGGTTCTTTTCTCTGTTTTTTGCCCCACGGTTGAAACCGTGGGCTATGTTTTCTTTATGTTGTTTACAAATTCTTTACTGCTTGTTTAAATTGTACTCCGCGGTCTTCGTAATTCTTGAACAGGTCGAAGCTGGCGCAGGCGGGAGAGAGCAGCACCACATCGCCGCCCTGTGCAAGCCTGTATGCTGCTTTTACCGCTCCTTCTGCACTTTGGGTATCTACTATTGTTTCCACTACATCATCAAACGCGGCATGTATGGGGCTATTATCTACGCCCATGCAAACTATAGCAGATACTTTTTCCTTTACGAGCTCCATTATCTCGTTGTAGTCATTTCCTTTATCCTGTCCGCCGAGGATCAGCACCACCGGCTTCTTCATACTTTCTAATGCAAACCAAACCGAGTTTACGTTGGTGGCTTTGCTGTCGTTGATAAATTCCACGCCGCGCACTGTGGCTACAAATTCCAGGCGGTGCTCCAGTCCCTCAAAACCCTCGAACGATTCGCGCAGCTTTTCCTTTCTTATGCCCACGATGCGGGCGGCTATCCCTGCTGCCATACTGTTATATTGATTATGTCTCCCTTTTATAGAGAGGTCGTGTATCGACATATCGAGGTTGTCGTTGTCGAAGTCAATGTGAAGGCGGTCATTGCTGATATAGCCGCCTTCTTTGCCAATGTTGTTATCGCTCATCGTAAAGGTTATTGTAGTAGCGTGAATGGAATGGGTTGCGATATATTCTTTAATTACTTTGTCGTCTATGTTTATTATGAAGTAGTCATTTGCTGTCTGGTTTTCCGTGATCCTGAATTTTGATGCCACATAGTTCTCAAACATGTAATTGTACCTGTCCAGGTGATCCGGCGTAATGTTAAGCAGCACCGCCACATCCGGCCGGAACTGGTGGATGTCGTCCAGTTGAAAGCTGCTGATCTCCATCACATACCACTTGCACGGCTGCTCTGCGATCTGCCTTGCAAAGCTGTAACCTATGTTACCCACCATTGCCACATCATAATCAGCGTTCTTCAGTATGGTATAGGTTAGCTTCGTCGTTGTGCTTTTTCCATTGCTGCCGGTTATGGCTATGATCTTGCTGTCTCCTTTATACCGGTAACCAAATTCTATTTCGCTGCATACTTCTATACCTGCCGCCCTCACTTGCTTCATTACCGCAGTTTTGTCGCTGATGCCGGGGCTCTTTACCAGGCATACTGCATTCATTATCTTATCGCTGGTGTGTGTGCCTTCTTCAAATGCTATGCCGCTATCCAGCAACACTTTTTTGAACGAATCTTTTATTGTTCCGCCATCGCTCACAAACACGTCCCACCCCTGCTGCTTGCCGAGCAAGGCAGCGCCTACACCGCTTTCAGCGGCGCCGAGTATTACGAGGCGTTTAGTATTTGTGCTCACTACTGCAGTTTTAATGTTACTATGCTCATTATCGCCAATACGATCCCTATGATCCAGAAGCGTGTTACTATTTTTGATTCATGGTACCCTAGTTTCTGGTAATGGTGGTGCAACGGCGCCATCTTGAAGATGCGCCTGCCCTCACCATATTTCTTTTTGGTGCGCTTGAAGTACCAGACCTGCAGCATCACGGAAATATTCTCCACCAGGAAAATGCCGCAGATAATGGGTATCAGCAGTTCTTTGCGAACTATAATAGCCAGCGATGCGATGATGCCACCCAGCGCAAGGCTGCCCGTATCTCCCATGAACACCTGTGCGGGATAGGCATTGTACCACAGGAAGCCGACGCATGCGCCAACAAACGCGCCTATGAAGATGGACAGCTCGCCCAGGTTTGGAATGTCCATGATATTCAGGTATCCGGCAAACACATAGTTCCCCGACACATACGCAAACACGCCGAGGCAGACACCTATTATGGCAGACACCCCGGTAGCCAACCCATCAATACCATCGGTAATATTTGCCCCGTTGGACACTGCTACGATGATAAATATGACAAACAGTATGTAGATGATCGGAGTGGTGTATTCGACGTATTTCTGGCCGAATATTGAAGCGATCTTCTCGTACCTGAATTCGTGACCCTTTATAAAGGGTAATGTCGTGGTGGCTGTTCTCACATTCACATATGCATGTGTCTTGCCGTTCTCGTCCTTCCTGCTAAACTGCCCGGTCTCGATCTTTTCTGCGGCGCTGTGCAGCCCGGTGTTCCCAGGGCGAACTTCCCGGCTGATCACCACATGATTGTTGTAATACATGGTAACGCCAATGATGATACCCAGCCCTATCTGGCCCATTACCTTGAAACGGCCTGCAAGCCCTTCTTTGTTTTTTTTGAAGACCTTAATGTAGTCGTCAATGAAACCTACTATTCCCAGCCAGATCGTTGAAACCAGCATGAGCACAATGTATACGTTGAGCACGCGGGCAAACAGCAGCGTCGGTATCAGGATGGCCGAGATGATGATCAGCCCGCCCATGGTTGGTGTACCTTTTTTCTGTGCTTCGCCCTGCAGACCCAGGTCCCGGACTGTTTCGCCGATCTGCTTGCGGCGCAGGAAATCGATCAGCCGTTTGCCCATCAGCATGGATATGACCAGCGATAGTATGATGGCCATTGCTACACGAAATGTGATATAGTTGAACACCCCCGCCCCTGAAAGGTGGATCGAATCGCGCAGGTATGTGAACAAATAGTACAGCATGTGCCGTTATTTATTTAATGTTTCAAAAGCTTCTGTTAATACTTCCCTATCATCAAAATGATGCTTTACTCCTTTTACCTCCTGGTAGTTCTCATGTCCCTTGCCTGCCACCAGTATTATATCTCCTGCCTGTGCCAGTGAGCAAGCCACTTTTATCGCTTCCTTCCTGTCTGTAATGCGCAGGCTTTTTCTTTTCTGTGGCCCGGTGAGACCAGCTTCCATATCGTTCAGTATCTGCTCCGGGTCTTCGCTCCTGGGGTTGTCTGAAGTCAGTATGGCTTTGTCGCTGTGCTCGCATACTACCTGCGCCATTACCGGCCGTTTGGTCTTGTCACGGTCGCCACCGCAGCCGGCCACGGTTATCAATTGCTGGCCATCGGTTCGCAACTGGTTAATAGTAGCCAGTACATTTATCAACGCATCGGGGCTGTGAGCGTAATCAACGATGCCCAGTATTTTATCGTTAGGCGACAGATAGGTCTCAAAACGTCCTGCGGCGCCCTGTAATCCGCTTAGCACCGCCAGCACTTCCATTTTATCCTCGCCCAGGAATTTGGCAGCGCCATATACGGCGAGCAGGTTGTAGGCATTGAATGTGCCTATGAGCCTGAAATGCACATCCTGGCCATCTATATTCATAAACAGCCCGGAGAGATTGTTTTCCAGCACCTTGCCTTTCACACTTGCCGGCATGCGCAAGCTGTAGGTGTGTTTGTCTGCCCTGGTATTCTGCAGCATCACCATACCCCGTTTATCATCTGCATTGGTAAGTGCGAAAGCGCCCGCAGGCAGCTCATCGAAAAAGGCCTTCTTCACCCGGATATACTCATCGAACGTTTTGTGATAGTCGAGATGATCGTGGGTAATGTTGGTAAACACACCGCCCGCAAACCTGATACCGGCAATACGGCGCTGATGTACGGCATGTGAGCTTACCTCCATGAATGCGTGCGTGCAACCGGCGTTCACCATATCCCTCAGCAGGCTATGTACTGATACCGAATCAGGGGTAGTGTGTGTTGCCTCAACTATTTTATTATGTATGTGATTCTGTACTGTGGAAAGCAAGCCGCATTTGTAGCCCAACCCTTCGAACAGTTTGTATAGCAGTGTAGCGGTAGTTGTTTTACCGTTTGTTCCGGTAATACCGACAACCTTTATCTTTTGTGATGGGAAATCATAAAATGCATCGGCCATAAGACCTGCCGTTTCCGCGGTGTCTTTCACCTGTACATAGGCTACCCCGTCTTTGTATATTTCCGGCATACGTTCACATACGATCACTGCTGCTCCCTGCGCGATAGATTTTTCAATAAACGCATGCCCATCTGATAGAGTGCCGCGAACAGCTACGAATGCGCTGCCTGCTACTACCTTGCGTGAGTCTATGCATACACCGCTTACCTGTGTAGTCATATCTCCGCGGGTTTGCACCGGGGTCACATTTATCAATATGTTGTTCAACTGCTGCATTAGCTTAACTGTAGTATGATGCTTTGTCCTTTATTTATGATCGTTCCCGGTGTTATAGATTGTCCCCGCACTTTTCCTTTTCCTTGTACCGTCACCTGCAGGCCGCTTGCTTCCAGCATGTAAACCGCATCTTTCACGCCCATGCCCGTCACGTCAGGCATTATGTTGCGGAATATCTTCTTCGGCGCCACAGTCATGTGTTTGTTCGAGTCTGTCTTCAGTTCCATCATCCTGTTGATGTCTTCCGCAGGGAGGGATGGCGCAGGTTTCTGCAATGCGTTCAGCATTACCCGGTAATTACGTGCAGTGGCTGCTTTTGCAGGCATCATGCCAGATCCGTTCTTAGCAAGACTATCCAGCGGACCGCCCCATGCGCCTATATTCGCTGAGAATATCTTATCGGCTACCATCCGGAATACCGGCGCGGCTATAGCGCCACCATAGTATGCTGCTGAGTGCGCCTTGGTCCTGATCACTACGCAGATGGTATATTTTGGCTGGTCTGCAGGTAAGAAGCCCACAAACGAGCCCTGGTATACGCCGTCGGTGTAACGGATGCCTTTATCTGCCACCTGTGCCGTGCCTGTTTTTCCGGCCATTGTATAGTATGGCGATTCGATGCCCTTTGCGGTACCATCGGTTATCACCGCGCGCATACACTTTTGTATTTGTGCTATCGCAGATGAATCACCCACCTGCTGTACTTCAGTCGGCTCGAAATTTTTCACGTCTTTCCCATATTCCTTTATGGCACTAACGAGGTAGGGTTTCATCATCCTGCCATTGTTGGCGATCGCATTATACATCATGCAGGTATGCAGCGGTGTGATCTGCACATTATAACCGGCGGCCATCCAGGGGAGGGATGTATTGCTCCATTCCTTAGAGCCGGGCAGGACAAGATGTGTTGGCCGCTCGCCGATCAGGTCTATGCCGGTAGGTTTGTCGAGGCGCAGCGCTTTCAGATGATCTGTGAATTTCGCCGGATTGTCCCTGTAATAATTGTATGCCAGTTTTGCAAAGGCTGCGTTGCTCGATTCTGCATATGCCTTCCAGATGGGCATGGCATGCAGGCCAAGGTGGGAGTCTTTCATCACATCATTGCCAAACCGGATTGCGCCTCCTTCTGCGTCCACAATGTTCTCTACATTGATGAACTTATCGTTGAGCAATGACAGCAGTGTTACCAACTTAAATGTAGAGCCGGGTTCCGTGGGGCTCATGGCGTAATTATAGTCTTCCCAATAGCTGCCATCCTTTTGGCGTCCAAGGTTCACAAGCGTTCTTATTTTGCCTGTTTTTACCTCCATAACGATGCAGGTGCCATACAGGCATTCATATTTTTCAAGTATGCTCAGCAACGCATGTTCTGCTACGTCCTGTACATTTATATCTATAGTAGTTACGATGTCCTGGCCATTTACGGGGTCCACTTCTGATCCGTCGATAGGTACCCACACATTTCCTGTGCTTTTCTGCACTACACGGCGGCCATTCTCGCCGACGAGCTCATGGTTGTATTTTGCTTCAAGACCGGTGATGTTGCTGTCCCTGAATTCGCCGATCACGCGTTTTGCCAGTATCTCATAAGGGGTTGTGCGTTTTTCCTTTGAATCTTCAATGAATCCTCCGTGACCCTTGCCTTTGTTGAATATTGGAAAGGTGCGCAGCGCTTCATACTGGTAGTATTTCAGCTTATGCCCCAGCATGAAGTATTTGTTCTCTTCATTATATGCACGCACAAATACTTCCTTATAGTCTTCTGCAGACCTGTCGCCAAACAGGCGGGATACACAACGGGAAAGAGAATCGATATTTTTAGCGAATAAGCCGGAGTCAATTACCGAGAAGTCAACGTGAACGTCAAATTCGGGAATAGAAGAACTCAGCAGCACGCCATCCTCGGTATAGATATTTCCACGTTCAGCCAGCAGCGTATCAAAGCGTGTATGCATTTCACGAGCCATGGCGCGAAGTTTCGGTCCCTCTTTTGCCTGGATCATTGCGGCCTTAATGATGATAGCGAGCCCAAACACGCAAATGCATGTAAAAGCGATGTACACCCTGAACCGTATGTCCTTCTTTATGTTCATTCTTTAGTAGTAAGTCTGTTCGTCCTACGCCGTGACTTTTTATCCTTTTAACCTTTTGCCCAATTACCTATCACTTTTTGATCTTGTATGCCGGAAGCAATGACGGCTTTAATCCGAGCTTTTCTGCGTTCCTGATTACCTGCGTTTCTGTTTTAACATACATGAGTTGCGATTTGGTATCCATATACTTCCATCGCAGCTCTTTCAATATTTTATTCTGGGCATTTATCTCCCGCTGCATATCAATAGCACGATGGCTGTTGCTGATATACAATACACACAAGAGGGCTATAAATGCCAGGAAAGGAATGTTATTAACTATCGCTTTATAAGATACTTTTTCCACCAACGACCGCCAGTCGTTCCTAACCCGTTGCGCGGGCGTCAGCGCCTCCTGCGGCTGACTTATCTGCTCCTCGTTACTCATATTAACCCTAAATCCCTTACAGGACCCTATTTTTATTACTTGTCATCCCTCAATCCATCCTCCGCTTCCCGTATAGTCTGAAGACGCAAGCATTGCGTCTCTGCAACCTGCTCCCCATTGGGAAGCCCCTTTAGGGGTTGGTTTTTTTTTCCGCTACTCTCAATCGTGCGCTACGCGACCGGGGATTGTTTTTTATCTCTTCATCTGTCGGTTCTATGGGCTTCGCATTCACCGGCCTCAGCAATGGCACTATCGCCTCCTCATACTCACCTGCCTCATCCCACCGTCCTCTTTTTATATAGTGCTTCACTATCCTGTCTTCCAGGGAGTGAAACGATATCACGCTTAACCTGCCGCCCGGTTTCAGACTTATTGCTGCCTGCTGCAAAAACTCTTTCAGCGCGCCCAGCTCGTCATTCACCTCAATTCTCAGCGCCTGGAACACCTGCGCCAGGTACTTGTTGGGATTGCCCCGTATCACAGGACCCAGCATTGCTTTAAGCCCTTCGATGGTCTGCACCGTCTTTCCTTTTCGCTGTCCTGCTATGTGCTTTGCCAACTCTTTCGAATTGCGCACCTCACCGTATTGTTCAAAGAGCGTATGCATTTGTTGTTCGTTGTAGGTCCGCAGTATCTCTGCTGCGGTTAACTCCGAGCGTTTGTCCATTCTCATGTCCAGCGGCCCATCGAAGCGGATCGAAAATCCCCGTTCTGCGGTGTCAAACTGAAAAGAACTGACGCCCAGGTCTGCAAGTATCCCATCTACTTCATTCTGCCCGTGTAACCGTAAAAACCGCCTCAGGTATTTAAAGTTCTCCGTCACGGGAATTAGCCGTGGGTCATCGGGTTTGTTCTTCCACGCATCTGCGTCCTGGTCAAATGCGATCAGCTTTCCTTGCGGCCCCAGCTTTTCCAGGATCAGCCTGCTATGCCCGCCGCCACCGAAAGTGGCATCTACATAAACACCGTTTTCCTTTATCGCCAAACCATCTACTGCCTCATGTAAAAGAACTGTTGTGTGGTAAAAACCGGGTGTGCCCATTTTATAGATTTTCAAATGGGTTCCCGAAATCATTTGCCACTTCTTCCGCCAGCTTGCTGAAACCGCCAACACGCTCACGGAGATAATTATAATAAGTATCTTTATCCCACAATTCCACTTTATTGCCCTGCGCACTCAACACAGCATCTTTCTTTATACCGGCATGCTCCTGCAATGGCTTAGGCAGCAGTATGCGGTCGGCGCTATCTACCTCTACTATTGTTGCTCCGTTCAGGAATAATCTTTTGAATTCTCTGACTGCGGGTTTGAAATCATTGAGGCGGTTTATCTTTTCGCTTATTGCACTCCATGTGTCCATGGTGTATATCGAAAGACAGTTCTCAAAACCACGGTTTATGACAAACTTTTCCCCCATTCCTTCAGCTAGCTGCTTCCGGAATCCCGATGGCAATAAGAAACGCCCTTTAGCGTCTATTGCTATTTCATATTCACCGAGAAAACTGGTCATGTGTGTGTTTAGAGGCGATAAAATCAATTATCTCCACAAAATAACACTTTTTCCCACTTATTTCCACAGAAATAACTTTACATATTTATCCACATCCTGATATATGAAGTGAAACCCTTTACTGTATTGGTTTTGAGCTGAATTTGCTAACGAAATGGGCAAATGGAATGTTGATAACGTGTTAGTTAGTGTTAGTAACTTGTAGATAGCAAATAAGAGCGGTTTTATATACTCAAAAAAGCGAGTGATTCAGGCAAGTAATTACCCATCGTGAAGCACCAGGTTAGATAGTCCCGGGAGTGAGTGTAATTTTTCAACTAGAAGAGAAATCAGTAAAAAATACAACTAATTGTATAGTTTTTACAATAGACCCATTTGTATCAATGGTATCTTTGTGATCTGATGCGAAAGGTAAAAACGACGATACCGGTTTATGATATATGCTCGCTAAGCGGGCACGATCATATTCATCAGGATCTGATAGCCGAACCGTTTGCGGCTTACCTGGAGGTTCATCCGAACCTGCATTTGCCGCATCGTCATTCATTTTATCACATTGTACTTTTTACTGAAGGAAGCGGATACCACACTATCGATTTTGAACGGTTTGACGTGAGGTCGGGACAGATTTACTTTATGATCCCCGGCCAGGTACATAGCTGGAATTTTGATGGACATGTGGATGGATTCGTTATCAACTTTTCGGAAGGCCTGTTTCGCTCATTTCTTTCTGATGCAGCCTACCTTGAGAAATTTACTTTCTTCAGAGGAATAGCCCGGGATAGCGTCCGTGAACTAATTCCTAACGCCCAGTCTGGTATTAAAACCGTCTTTAGAAACATAGTCGATGAAGTTAGGAATAGTGATGCAACATCTCTTGACCTTGTTCGTGCCTGCCTCATTGAATTATTTATCCTCGTCTTTCGCAACAGCCCAGCGCACACTGCAACGCAAGCGCCACTGCAAAGCCAGACAGTTTTGTTCAATTTCAGAAAGTTGGTGGACAAATACTATGCTGAAAAGAGGCTGCCGCGTGAATATGCCGCTATGCTTTACATAACGCCAAATCACCTTAATGCGCTCTGCAAAGACCTGCTGGGTAAGCCTGCCGGTGAGGTGATCAGGGATAGGATACTGCTTGAAGCAAAGAGACTGTTGATCAACGCGGATATGGCAATATCGGAGATATCCAACCAGTTGAATTTTTCTGATAATTCTCATTTCACAAAGTTTTTTAAAAAGTGTTTACATATTACACCTGAAGAATTCAGAAAGGCTTCAGGTGGTACCAAAAGTGAATCTATATGAGCGAAGCACATTCAAGTCCCGGACTTTTAAGCAGTGTGATAACTAACAAGTGCCCGCATTGCAGGAGGGGCAACCTGTTCGTTACTGCCAATCCTTATGATCTCAGAAGTACAATGCGGATGCCGGAGGTTTGCCCGGTCTGCGGGCAAAAGTTTGAATTGCAGACAGGCTTTTATTTTGGTACTGGTTTTGTGAGTTATGGCCTGACCGTATTTTTCAGCGGATTAACCTTCATCATGTGGTGGTTCACGATTGGTATGTCCGTCAAGGACAATCGGGTATTTTGGTGGTTGGGTGTAAATGCTGCATTGCTTATTGTGCTGCAACCACCCATACAAAGACTGGCAAGATCAATATGGATCGCTTTCTTTGTCCGGTACGATAAAAGCTATCAAAGGTAATTCGCCTTATTATTCCATTTAGAACAGCTTCATAGTATTCAATTCTACACGCCCCTAAAAAATGCATTTTTACCCCGTTTGACAGATGCTTGTCTTGGAACGACACTATATTTACGTCTTAAACCCTAATAATAAACGTACTATATATGCAAATAAAACCAAAACAGGCAGGTCTTGTTATGCTGTCTGCGATTTTTGGCGGTGCAATCACCTTTTTTGCTTTACCCATACAGCAAAAGCAAACGAATCCGGAACCAGGCGTTTCTTCAATTGTCGCTTCGGACAAGCCAGAGTGCAAATACAATCTTAATAGATTGAAAGGCTACAAGTATGTGCACCCTATATTTTCTGCTGCCCCGGAATGTGAGTCATCTAATTATAAATCACTGAAATCAAGTATAAGTTCTGCAATAGAAAATGAGAAACAGGCCGGCAATTTGTCGACTGCATCCGTTTATTTCATGAGTTTGTCTGATGACAGTTGGATGTCTATCAACGCCAATGCGACATATCATCCCGGCTCTTTATTGAAAATAGTAAATTTGATTACATATCTGAAGATGGCAGAAACAGATCATGGCATTTTGCAAAGAAAAATTGAATATAAGAAGGGAGAAGTATTTGCGATGTCACAAACTTTTAATTCAAAAACAATAGTGCCCGGCCGATCTTACACAGTGAGAGAACTGCTGCACTCAATGATCGCCAATTCGGATAATTATGCTACGACCCTGCTAACTAACCATATGGATACGACCATATTTTTGAATGCTTTTTCGGATATGGGTATTTCAAGACCTAATCTACAGGATATTGGTTATACTATCTCGCCGAGGGATTTTTCTATGTTTTTGAGAGTATTGTACGATGCGGGTTATCTCTCTATACCCTCTTCTGAGGAAGCTATCACATTGCTCACCCAATGTGATTTCAAGGATGGAATTTTGGAAGGGCTGCCCGCATCGATAAAAGTGGCCCATAAGTTCGGAGAGGCAGGTTTTGGAAACGTGCACGAACTGCATGAGTCTGCGATTGTATTTCTTGAAGGGAACCCGTACCTGATAACCATAATGACTAGAGGAGCCGATGTGCGCAGGCAAGAAAAGGCCATTTCCAGGATATCTGAGATGGTATTCAATAACATGGGCGTGGCCTTGTAGTAAAATGTGATTATCTCCTGCCAGAATTTCGGCAACCGTTATTTTTACTATTTTAGGAGCCATGAAATTTAAAAGCGAGCTTTGGAACAAATGTGTTCATCCCTGTCTATTGAAGGGTTTGCTTGTTATTTCGTTGGGTTTTGTTTCGATTACATCTTCTGCACAATCTTATTCGACGCTAGTTTTTGACAAGCACCAGTCACAATATGCAGGTGCAAATGACCTTATTACCCTGCATCATGCGCTGTATTCTTTCCAGGACCGATATATTCCGGATACGCTGAAAAGAGAGAACACGTTTTTAAGAAAATCGGTAGGTTTTGGGTATCGTGCTGTGAGGCTGTGGCTGCTGGATGCACAGGCAGACGAACTGATAGCGCTGGTGCAGCACGAGGCATTTGGCCATGGTGCACGATTCCGGGAATATGGCTACATCAAAAACTCATTCAATCTCAATCTTTTTTTTCCCTTTGGTAATGGTAGCGGATTTGCCCATTCCGGTACGCAACTGCCGGGGTATCACTTTCCAACCCAACTGGACAATATTGTCATTAGCATTGGCGGGGTTGATGCGCAGATACTGCTCGCCAATACCGTTGTTTCGCAGGCGTTACTGGATGACACCCTGCACTACCGGCAGGGCCTGCTCTATCTGCTCTCTCAGAATAACCAGTTTGCCTACCTGGCCAGGACCTATGAAAGGATCGGTAAAAAGAATTCGGGTAATGATATGACGGCGTATGTAAATGGCATCAATTTTCTTTACGGCCTGCAAGGCGATCAGCAATACACGATCAGGAAGCAACTGACTGCCGATCTCGTTTCATTTATCAATCCGTTCCAGCTTTATGCGGCCTATTCAATACTATATACCTATGGCATTAAGGGGCAAAAGCAACTGAACAAAATACCGATGATAAGGATCGGCAAGGTGCGTTATCTGCCGGCTGTCAACTATTCATTCACTCCTTTTGGCAGTCAGTACCATTTTATGAATTATGTGCGCTACCGCCATATGCTCTTCAGCGGAGACCTCATGGCCGGGAAAACCCCTGTGCATAGTTTCTATGGTTTTTCAGCCAAGGGGTTCAATGTTATTGATGTCAAAGCGATGACACTTAATCTACATCTGGATCTTTGGGAGCAGCCAGAGCTGCATCTCGAAAATTCTTTGAAACCCACTACTCACGCAATTGGAGGTGCGTTGAAGGCAGATCTTTTGGTGCGGCCGGTAAGCCTCCCAAACAAAGCAGGCCTCTTTATCCAGGCCGGATACAAGACCAGGGGCTACCTTATGGGTGAAGCTCTTGACCGGGGCTTTATCCTACGTGGTGGTATTGGTATGCATTTATAATATTTAGTACCCAAAATATTAAATACCAAAATAAAGTATGAAATTAGTGTCCGAATGAATACCAGGAAAATGATGACCGACCCATCGTTGTGGGTATTGATAGCCGTAAATGGCTACCTGATCTACTATTACTACCATCATCCTGAAGTGTTCACAACACTCATCTGGTTGTATTGGGTGCAGAGTGTTACGCTTGGTTTTTTTACATTTCTCGATATTATCACGGTCAGAAAAGTACAGCCAGTTACAGAGGGCACTACGGAAACCTTTGGCCGGCGCGTGCCTACGGCCCTTTTCTTCCTCGTGCACTATGGTTTTTTTCACCTTGGCTACATGATATTCTTATTCACCAT